>NZ_JBFAPC010000085.1:0-24494 GCF_040675535.1 Patulibacter sp. NPDC049589
GGTCCGCTCCGGCGCGGCCCGCCCGACCAGCGCCCCGTCCGCGTCGCGCAGCTCTACGGCCTGGGCGGTGGCCTCCGCCGCCGCGGCGAGCAGGGCGCCGGGCGTGCCGTCGGCGAGGGTCGCGAAACGGCGCTCCGACGCCGCGAGCCGCCGAAGCGAGCGGCGCTCGGACGCCAGCGCGATCCGCGCGTGCTCGAGCTCCGCGCCGTCCTGGCGCCGCGCGAGCTGGGCGCCGAGCAGCCGGGCGAACGCCGCCGCGACCGCGACCTGGTCGTCCGCGAACCCGCGCCGGCGGTCGCGGTCCTCGACGAGCAGCAGCCCGACCGTCCGGTCGCCCGCGGGGAGCGGAACGGCGAGGACGGCGCCCGTGCTGCGCAGCCCCGCCGCGACGTGCCCGCCGGTCCGTGCGCCGTCGGGCAGCCGCCGCGGCCACCGCGTGCCGGCGATCCCCGCGGCGTCGTCGTCCGCGAGGGAGAGGCGCCGCAGGACGCGCTCCAGCGTCACGGGGTGCGCCGCGCGGCCCAGGTAGGCCCCGGTCGCGGGGTTGCGGACGTACGCGCTGCACCGGTCCCCGACCAGCAGGGCGCAGAGGCGCTCGGCCGCCGCGCGCAGCAGGTCGTCGTCCCCCGCGTCCCCGTGCGTGCCGAGCAGCTCCCCGAAGGCGTGGGCGGCTCGGCGCTCGGGGGGCGCCGCCGGCGTCGCGAGCGCGGTCGGGGTCGCGGGCCCGGCCAGGTTCGCCGGAGCGGCGGACGTCGTCCGTGCGACCGGAGCCGACGGAGCCGCGGGGGCGGTGGTGACCGCCGCGACGCGGACCGGACCGCCGCTGCGGTCCAGGGCGCGTCCGCGAGCGGTCGCCGGCGCGGCCGTCGGGGTCGGGCTGGGAGTCCGGAGCGTCTCGATCGTCGCCATGTCGCACCTTCCGTGGTCGGGGCCGGGAGCGGCGGACTCGGGGCCCGCCGCCGTCGGCGTGCCCCGGTCCCGTCGTCCGGAGGAGGATACCGCTTCCGTGAACGATCGTTTACGTCCTTGGATCGCGGCCGAGGCGGCACTACCGCGGGTGCATCCCCTGCAAAACGGGCCCTTTTGCCACCCTGGGCCCCCGGCGGACCCTGTCGCCCGTCCCCCCGTTGGGAGACGAAGCTCTGCCCCTGGGCCGCCCCGCGCGACCCGCCCGCGGGGCGGTCACGCGGGCGGACGCGCGGGGCGGTGCCGCGCCCTACGCCTCGTCGGGGACGAGGACGGCCTTCACGACCTCGCCGCGGTGCTGCGCGTCGACGGCCTCGTTGATCTCCGACAGCGGGAACGTCGTGATCAGCTTGTCGAACGGGAACTTCCCGGCCCGGTACCAGTCGAGCATCTGCGGGATGAACGTCTCCGGATCGGCGTCGCCCTCCGTGATGCCCTGGACCTTGAGCCCGAGCGCCATGAGCGCGAGGTACGGGACGGGCACCGTGATGTCGAGGCTCGGCGGGACCGCGAGGATGCCGACCTGCGCGTGGTACGCCGCGGCGGTCCCGGTCGCGCCGGCGATCACGCCCGGGATGCCGGTCGTGTCGAGGATGTACTGCGCGCCGCCCGGGGCGATCGCGCGGACGAGCTCGCCGATGTCGCCGGACGTCGGGTCGACCGCGTGGGTCGCGCCGATCTCGATCGCGAGGTCGCGGCGGGCCGCGACCGGCTCCGAGATGATGATGTTCTCGGCCCCCTGGATCGCGCCGGCCATGACGGCCGCCAGGCCGACGGGGCCGCCGCCGAGGACGAGCAGCGTCGAGCCCTGCTCCACCTGCAGCGAGTTGACGATCGCGCCGGCGCCCGTCATCAGGCCGCAGCCGAGCGGCCCGACGAGCTCGAGCGGCACGTCGTCGCCGACGGGCACGACGTTGCGCTCGGTCGTCAGCGCGTAGTTCGCGAACGACGACTGCCCGAAGAAGCTGCCGTGGACCGGGGAGCCGCCGGCCCCGAGCGTCACGGTGCCGTCCCCCTGGACGCCGCCGTAGTTCAGCGGTGCGAAGTTGTGACAGTACGACGGGTCGTGCTGCTCGCAGGACGCGCAGGCGCCGCAGCTCGCGAAGCCGACGGCCACCTTGTCGCCGACCTGGACCTTCGTGACGCCGTCGCCGATCGCGGTGACGATGCCCGAGCCCTCGTGACCGAACACCGCCGGCAGCGGTGCCGGCAGGACCTGGTCCCGCGCGGTCAGGTCGGTGTGGCAGAGGCCGACGCCCTTGATCTCGACCACCAGCTCACCCGCCCGCGGAGCCAGGAGCTCGAGCGTCTCGAGCGTGAAGGGCGCTCCCGCGCCGCGCGTCACTGCTGCCGTGATGTCCATGTGAACTCTCTGCTCCTCTGCGTGATGGGTGACGGGGCGTGCTCGCCCCGGCGGTGCTGCGGCCCGGACGCCGGGTGACGTCCGGGCGGTGGCGGGGTCCGGGGACCCCGCCGACGGGGGTGGATCAGCCCAGCTGCGGCGGGTCGACGTAGATCGTCTGCGTCGCCTGGAAGGCCGACATGCCCTCCGGGCCCAGCTCGCGGCCCAGGCCGCTGGCCTTGACGCCGCCGAACGGCGCCACCGGGTCGTTGACGTAGTGGTTGATGCCGATCGTGCCGGTCTGCACCCGACGGGCGACCGCCAGGCCGCGCTCCTGGTCCTGCGTCCAGACCGTGCCCCCGAGCCCGAACTCCGAGCTGTTGGAGATCGCGATCGCCTCGTCCTCGGTGTCGTACGGGATCACCGAGAGGACCGGCCCGAAGATCTCCTCGCGGGCGATGGTCGAGTTCGGGTCGACGTCGGCGAAGACCGTCGGCTGCACGAAGAAGCCGGCGTCGCGGTCGGGACGGCCGCCGCCCGCGACGACGCGCGCGCCCTCGGCCTTGCCCTTCGCGATGTAGCCCTCGACGCGGTCGCGCTGGCGGGCCGACACGAGCGGGCCGATCTGCGTGGCGTCCTCGGTCGCGTCGCCGATCGTCACGCCGCTCGCCAGCCCGGCGAGCGTCGCGACGACGTCGTCGTAGCGGCTGCGCGGCGCGAGGATCCGGCTGTTGAGCCAGCAGGTCTGGCCGTTGTTGATCAGCATCGAGCCGAAGACGGCGTCGATGTTGCCGGCGAGGTCGCCGTCGTCCAGCACGATCGCGGCGGACTTCCCGCCGAGCTCCAGCGTGACCGGCCGCAGCAGGCGGCCGCAGACCTCGCCGATCTTGCGGCCGGCCTCCGTCGAGCCCGTGAACGCGACCTTGTCGACACCGGGGTGCTGCACGAGGTACGCGCCGACCTCGCGGCCGCCCTGGACGATGTTGATGACGCCGGCCGGGACGCCGGCCTCCTCGGCCGCTTCGGCGATCGTGTACGCGCCGAGCACCGTCTCCGGCGACGGCTTCAGGACGACGGTGCAGCCGGCGGCCAGGAGCGGCGCGAGCTTCAGGAACGTGATCGCCTGCGGGAAGTTCCACGGCACGATCCCGGCGACGACGCCGATCGGCGTGCGACGCACCCGGGTGGAGCCGCCGAGCAGGCCCGGGCGGACCTCCTCGCGGACCTGGGCGTTCGCGAGGGCGGCGTAGTAGCGCGTCACCATCCCGGGGAACGGCCCCTCGAACGCGCGGGCGATCGAGATCGGCATGCCGTTCTGGATCGACGTGCGGCGGGCGCCCTCCTCCTGGCGCGCGTCCAGCGCGACGGCGAAGCGCTCGAGGACCTCGCCGCGGGCCTCCGGCTCCCAGCTCGACCAGCCGCCGGGCGCGTCGAACGCGCGGCGGGCGGCGGACACGGCGACGTCGATGTCGGCCTCGGTGCCGTCGGGGACGGAACCGATCTCCTCCTCCGTCGACGGCGAGACGATCGTGATCCGCGCGTCGCCGGCCGGGGCCGACCAGGCGCCGTCGATGAAGAGGCGGTCGTAGGTGATGTGCTGTTCGGAAACGGTGCTCATGAAGGGACTCCGGTGGGTGATCGACGACCCGTGGCGGGCCGTCGCGTTCGCGCGCGAGTGGATGAGGCGGTTGCCACCGCCGACCGGCATCAGTTTCCGGCGCGGACGTCGGGATGCCGTCGCCCGAGCTGCAGGCTTCCGTATCCCGTTGGGGGGAGCGCGGGGCGCGTGCCGGTCAGTCGGACGGGACGACGACGACCCGGAGACCGTCGGACTCGGGCGTGACGACGAGCTGACACGACAGCCGGGACTCGGCGGTCGCGCCGTCGAGGAACTCGACGAGCTCCAGCTCGTCCTCCGATGGCTCGGGGAAGCGGTCGGCCCAGGCGGCCGGCAGGTGGACGTGGCACGTGGCGCACGAGCACCCGCCGCCGCACTCGGCGACGATCCCGGGCAGGTTGTTGCGGACCGAGCCGTCCATGACGCTCTGCCCTTCGGGCACGTCGACGGTCCGCTCCTCGCCGTCGGCGAGGACGTAGGTGATCTGGGGCATGGGCGGGTTCTCCGGTCAGCGGGCGGCCCGCGTCGGGGCCCCGGCGTCGGCGACGAGCAGGACGGTCGGTCCGAGGACGGCCCGGCTCACCGGAGCTCCAGCCGGAGCGGCAGGTTCTTGAGGCCGCCGACGAAGTTCGTCTGCATGACCTTGCGCTCGCCGGCGATCTCGGCGGAGGCGATGACCGGCAGCAGCTCCTCGAGCATGATCTTCAGCTCGAGCTTCGCGACGTGCTGGCCGATGCACTGGTGCGGGCCGTAGCCGAAGCCGAGGTGGCGGTTCGGCCGGCGCTCCATGTCGAACGCGTCCGGCTGGTCGAAGACGTCCGCGTCGCGGTTGGCCGACTGGTAGAGGACCATGAAGCGGTCGCCCTTGCGGATCTGCTGCCCACGCAGCACGTAGTCCTCCTCCGCTCGGCGCGTGAAGTGCTTGACCGGGGACGCCCAGCGCACGGACTCGTTGACGAGCCCGCCGATGAGGGCGGGGTCGGCCTGCACGCGCGCGAACTGCTCGGGGTGCTGGATCAGCGCCTCGATCGTGCTCGCCAGCGTCGAGGACGTCGTGTCGTGCCCGGCTGTGGCGATCGAGATGAAGTAGCCGTAGGCGACGATCTTGGGGAAGTACTCGCCGTCGTCCTTCCGCGCCCCGGCGACGTGGGTGGCGAGGTCGTCCTTGGGGTTGCTGCGACGTTCCTCGACGATCGCGTCGAAGTGCGCGTAGAAGTCCTTGATCGCCGCGACCCACTGGGCGGCGGCGGCCTCGGGCGAGAGCTCGACGTCCTCGCGCTTCTCGTCGGGGTCCGCGGTGCCGAAGAAGTCCTGCGTGAGGGCCTGCATCCGCGGCTGGTCCTCGGGCGGCATGCCGAACAGATTCATGATCACGTGCAGGGGGTAGTGCATCGTGAAGTCCTTGACGAAGTCCACCTCGCCACCCTGCTCGGCGAGGGTCTTCCGGAGGCCCTCGATGTGCTGGCGGGCGATCGCCCGGATGTTGTCCTCCCAGCGCTTCATGTTCGCCGGGCGGAACCAGTCGAACGCGATGTCCTTGACCTCGGTGTGGTCGGGAGCGTCGAGGTACGGCAGCGCCTCCAGGACGCGCATGCTCCCGTCGTTGATGCTCTTGAGGAACGCGTCGCCGGCCTGGTTGGCGAGGATCGGGTTGTTGGACCCGCGGTCCTCTCCCCCGCCGTTGCTGAAGATCGCCGGCTGCTTCTCGATCTCCATGACGTCCGCGTGACGGCTGACGAGCCAGAGCGGGTCGTAGCCGTCGACCTCGACCTGGGCCAACGGCGCGTTCTCACGGAGCCACCGGTACGCCTCGAACAGGGCAGGCTCGTCGCGATGGCCCTCGGGGAGGACGATCTGGCGCGCGATCTCGTCGGGGACAACGACCGTGGACGGGGACTCGGTGGTGCTCATGTGCGCTCCTGCGGCTGCGACGACGGTGTCCCGCACGGGCCGTCGTGCGGGACGGGCTCCGGGCGGTGGATCGCCGCAGTCTTTCCTGCCGACGGGCGGCTGCCTTCCCCTCGGAGGCAGATCCTGGTCGGTCGTGAGGAGGAGGTCCCGCATCTCGGCCCGCGGGGACGACGGACGAGCCCCGCGTCCCCCCGATTGACCCCTTTCGACCCGTAGACGGGGCCACCCACGGCTGCGTACGGTCCGCACGGGCGGTCGCGGTCGCACCGCCCCGAGCGACGAGAGGCGAGGACCCGAGATGGCAACGCAGACGACCCCCGACCGAACGGCGGCGGCGCGGCTCCAGGACTATGCGACGGAGCGGGGGAGCTTCCGGATCGACGTGCCCGAGACGTTCAACGCCGTCGTCGACATCGTCGAGACGTGGGCGGCCGAGGCGCCGGACGATCTCGCCGTCCTGTCGCTCGGATCGTCGGGCGAGGAGACGGGTCGGCAGACCGCCGGCGATCTGGCGCGGGAGGCTCGCCGGTTCGGCCGCGCGCTGCTCGACCTGGGGGTCGGCAAGGGCGACCGGGTCTTCGTGATGCTCCCTCGCGTCGCCGAGTGGTACACGGCGGTGCTCGGCGCGATCCGCATCGGCGCGATCCCGATGCCGGGGCCGAACCTCCTGACGACCAAGGACATCGCGTACCGGCTGACGGAGTCCGGTGCGGTCGCCGCGATCACGGATCTGTCCGGGGCGGCGAAGATCGACGCGATCGACGCCCCGGTGCCGGCGCTCCGCACCCGGATCGTCACCGGCGACGCCGCTGGCACGACGTCCCCGTGGCTGTCGCTCGACGCCCTCATGGCGCAGGGATCGGGGGCAGACCCGGCCCTCCCGTCCGCACCGACCCACCGCGACGACCCGATGCTCGTGTACTTCACGAGCGGCACGGTCTCGCACCCGAAGATGGTCACCCACGCCCAGGAGTACGGCCTGGCCCACGTGCCGACGGCGCGCTTCTGGCACGACCTGCGCCCCGGCGACCGCCACTGGGCCGTGACCGACCCGGGGTGGGCGAAGGCGGCGTTCGCGACGCTGTTCGGCCAGATGCACGAGCGCGCGACGATCGTCCAGGTCCAGCTCGGCAAGCCCGACGCCGACACGATCCTCGGGATCATCACGCGCCACGGCGTGACCTCGTTCTGCGCGCCACCGACGCTCTACCGGACGCTGGTGCAGGCCGACCTCGGCGCCCACGACCTCTCGGCCCTGCGCCACTGCACCAGCGCCGGCGAGCCCCTGAACCCCGAGGTCATCAAGGTCTGGGCCCGGGGCACCGGCGGCCTCACCGTCTACGACGGCTACGGCCAGACCGAGACCTCCGTGACGATCGCCAACTACCGCGCGGTCGAGGTCCGCCCGGGCTCCATGGGCCTGCCGATGCCCGGCTGGGACGTCGAGGTGCTGGACGACGCGGGTGCGCGCGCCCCCGACGGCGAGGTCGGGAACATCGCCATCCGCGAGGACGGAGAGCACCGTCCCGTCGGGCTCTTCCGCGGCTACGACGGCAACCCCGAGGCCACGGCCGAGCGCTTCCGCGACGGCTGGTACTTCACCGGCGACAAGGCCGCCCGCGACCCCGACGGCTACCTCTGGTTCGAGGGCCGCGACGACGACGTCATCACGTCGTCCGCCTATCGGATCGGCCCGTTCGAGGTGGAGTCCGCGCTCGTAGAGCACCCCGCCGTGATGGAGGCCGCCGTCGTCGGCAAGCCCGACCCCGAGCGCACCGAGATCGTCACCGCCTTCGTCATCCTCGCCGCCGGCCACGAGCCCACCGACGCGCTCGCCAAAGAGCTCCAGGACCACACGAAGACCCTGACCGCGCCCTACAAGTACCCCCGCGAGATCCACTTCGTGACCGAGCTCCCGAAGACCGTCAGCGGCAAGATCCGCCGCACCGAGCTGCGCGACCTGTTGCGCGAACGGGGCTGAGCGCGCGACCGCGGCGGAGGGCGACCGGCCCCTCGCAGCCTGCGGACGCCGCCACTCGCCGACCTGCGCCCCGCCCGTGATCGCCCCACCAGAGGATGCCCGCGGAGGACGGAGTCCCCCACGTCCCCAATCCTGCATATATAAATAGGCAGGAATGAGGACGACGACGTGACCCTGTCCCGCGCGCAACAGGTGGCCGCCGCCATCGAAGACGGCCTGATGGCCGCGCGCGCCCCGGTCGGAAGCCCGCTCGGCCGGCGTACCGATCTGATGGAGCAGCACGGCGTCAGCCCCATGGTCATGAACGAGGCGCTGCGCATCCTGCGCGACCGCGACCTGGTGGCGGTCCGACCGGGCCCCGGCGGCGGCGTGTTCGTGGCGAGCCGGCCTCCGCAGGTCCGCCTCGGCGCGCTCGACCTGTGGTTCTCCGGGTCGGCGACCGACCCGCTCGACCTGTTCGAGGCGCGGAGGCACCTCGAGGACGTGCTGACGTCCGTCGCCCTCGACCGCGCGGGGCCCAACGACGTCCGCGACATGGAGTGGGCCGTCGAGGAGATGCGCGCGACCCAGGACCCCGCGGAGTACCTCGAGGCGAACCTCCGCCTGCACCAGGCGATCGCCCGTGCCGCCCGCATCCCCGTGCTCGCCGGCATGTACGAGACGATCGCCGCGATCATCGTCGGCACCCTCACCCGGGCCGAGCTCCAGCCCGGCCACGAGGACGCGCTGCGGACGAACGTCGAAGTCCACGCAGGGATCGTCGCGGCGATCCGCGACCGCGACCGTGGCGCCTTGGACGGCCTCCTCGCGCTGCATCGGGAGGAGCAGATGCTCAGGATCGACGACCCGCCCACAAGTTTTTGAAACCTGCGTACATGTTTCGGTAGGTTGCCGTCATGGCGGAATTTCTCGGACTGGGCGTGACCCACTACCCGTTGCTGGCGGGCACCGACGAGCACATGGCCGGCCTCTTGCGCTGGACGCTCGGCGACCCGGACATCCCGGAGGAGCTCAAGGACCCCGACTCCTGGTCGGCGTCGATGCGCGCCGAGTGGGACGGCGGCGTCGAGTCGGCCGCCGGCCACCGCCAGGTGCTCCTGGACAACCTCGCACGGTGCCGGAAGGAGCTCGACGAGTTCAAGCCCGACGTGCTCATCGTCTGGGGCGACGACCAGTACGAGAACTTCCGCGAGGAGGTCGTCCCCCCGTTCTGCGTCCTCGCCTACGAGGACCTGGAGGTCCCGGCGTTCGAGGTGATGAACGAGCGCGGGAGCCCCAACGCCTGGGGCCTGCCGGACGACTTCGAGATCACGCTGCACGGGGATCCCGCGACGGCCCGGTCGCTCACCAACGCGCTGATCGACGACGGCTTCGACATGGCCTACTCGTACAAGAAGCGCGCCGGCGCGCACTTCCCGCACGCGATCCTCAACACGCAGCTCTTCCTCGACTACGAGCACGCCGGCGCCGAGCTGCCCTACCCGATCGTCCCGATCACGGTCAACTGCTACGGCCAGCACGCCATCGCCCGCAAGGGCGGCCTCGCACGATTCGCCGACATCCACGACGAGCGTCTCGACCCGGTCGGCCCCACCCCGAGACGCTGCATGGACCTCGGCGCGTCCGTGGTCCGGGCGCTCGCCGGCACCGACAAGCGCGTCGCGCTCGTCGCGTCCTCGAGCTGGTCGCACGCGTTCCTCGTCGACAAGACCTGGCACCTCTGGCCGGACACCCCCGCCGACCGCCGGCTCTACGACGCCTTCGTCGCGGGCGACATGGAGACGTGGCGTGCGGTGACGGGCGCCGAGGTCGTGGACGCGGGCCAGCACGAGATGCTGAACTGGTTCTGCCTGCTCGGAGCCATGCAGGAGCTGGGCATGACGCCCGACTGGTCGACGTTCGTCGAGACGGACGTCTTCAACTCCAACAAGTGCTTCGCGGTCTTCAGCTGAGCACCCGCGGGGCGGCGGGCACCACCCGTCGCTGACGGTGCCCGCCACGGGGCTTCGCCGGAGGAGCCCCGCCGCGATGCGCCGACCGCAGCGCGGTCCGGGCCCCTTGTGACGGGGGTCCGGCGCTCAGACGTTCGCGAAGAAGTCGACGCCCTTGTCGGCGAACGACCTCCACTCCTCCGGTAGCTGGTCCTCCGCGAAGACCGCGTCGACCGGGCAAGCCTCGACGCAGGCGTCGCAGTCGATGCACTCCTCCGGGTCGATGAACAGCTGCTCGGCCTCGTCGTAGCCGGGCTCGTCGGGCGTCGGGTGGATGCAGTCGACCGGACAGACCTCGGTGCACGAGTTGTCCTTGGTGCCGATGCATGGTTGGGCGATGACGTACGCCATGTGGTCTTCCTCTCGGTGGGGGCGGTGGGCAGCGAGGACCACGCCCCGTCCGGCCGTGGCGGGACGGGGCGACGGGTCCCCCGCTGGTATGGCGGGGCGGCGCCGGCGCCGTGCCGCGATCAGTGGCTCGCCGCGGCGACCAGGAAGTCGAGGTGCATCGCGTTGAACGCGTCCGGCTGCTCGAACTGCGGCCAGTGGGCGCAGTCCTCGAGCACCTCGAACCGGCCGTTCGGGAGGTCCTTCGCGGCCTCGCGGGCGAGCTCCGTGCTCTGCCCGGGGTTGTCGACCGTCCAGAGGACCAGCGTCGGGACCTCCAGCCGGGCCATCGTGCCGGGAGCGTAGTAGTCGGTGCCGGGGCGGCTGCCGCGGATCATCCCGATGACGCTCGACATGATCGTCGCGACGCTGTCGAGCATCCCCGGCTGGGTGTAGACGCGGTGGCGGACGCCGATCATCTCGTCGGTCATCCGGTCGGGCGACGAGACGAGCCAGTTCATGCGGTGACGCACGCTCTCGAGCGTCACGCCGGTCTCCGCCATGGCCAGGGTGCGCTGCTCGAGGTCGTCGAGCTGTGCCTGCCCGGGCGCGTCGGGACGCGCCAGGATCCCCGTGTTCAGGACGGCGCGCTCCACCCGCTCCGGGTGCGTGATGCCGACCCACGCGGAGACCATCGCCCCGAGCGATTCGCCGGAGAGGATCGCCGTCTCGGCACCGAGCGCGTCGAGCAGGTCGACGATGTGGCCGGCGAAGGTGTCGAGCGAGTACTCGACGTCGGGCCGGTCGGTGAAGCCGTGCCCGATGAGGTCGGGGGCGACGACGCGGAAGTGCTCCGCCAGCGGGCCGAGGTTCCGACAGTAGGTCTCGGCGTGGCCGCCGGTGCCGTGGAGGAGCAGGAGCACGGGGCCCTCGCCGGCCTCGAGGACGCGCGTCCGGACACCGCCGGCGTCGTAGAAGCGCTCCTGCACACCGGAGCCCATGAGGTCCAGCCAGATCGAGGTCATCGGTTCGTTCCTTCAGAGATCGCTTGCAGGTAGTGCCACACGCGCGCGAGCTGGCGCGGTGCGGGGCCCTCGTCCGACGCGAACGGCGCGGCGGCGGACGCGGGGTACGGCAGGGGGGTCGCCACGGCGTACGCCGCGAGGACGGCCGCGGCGGACCGCTCGAGCAGCCAGGCGCGCGCCACGGCCTCCTCGATCGTCCGTCCGACGGTCACGGAGCCGAACCCCCGCATGAGGATCGCGGGCCCGTCGCCGAGGGCCGCCGCGAGGCGGTCCCCGTGCTCCGGCGTCGTGACGGTGCTGCTGGTCTCGAACACCGGGACCTCGTGGCCGAGGAACAGGCCCATCCCGGTCGTGGCGGGCAGCGGGCGCCCGAGCGTCCCCCACGCCATCGAGCTCGGCCCGTGGTACCGGACGACGCTCGTGACGTCGCGGCGGGCGCGGAGGATCCCGAGGTGGACCGCGGCCTCGCCGGGCAGCAGCGAGGCGTCGCCGCCGCGCACGTCGCCGCCCGGACCGACGCGGACGACGTCCTGGGCGCCACCGACGAGTCCCGGACCGACGCTGCCGGAGATCAGCACGTCCTCGGTGTCGTCGAGCCGGGACGTGACGTGCCCGAACGCCGAGGTCAGTCCCTGGTGCTCGAGGATCCGGCAGGCGACGACCAGGGTCTCGAGGGTCGGCGAGGCGTCGAGACCCGTCACAGGATCATGCTGAGCGCGCCGTTGGGGCTCAGCCGCTCCTGGTCGATCTCGGCGCGGCGACGCCGGATCAGGAACCCGTCGTCGGTGCGCACGAGCGTCATCAGATACCGCGCCACGAAGTGGTCCTGCCGGCCGTGGCGGAACCGGTGGACGAGGATCGACGCCGTGATGTCGAGCTCGTCGTCGCGGGTCTCGAGGACCCGCACGTTGGTGACGAGCCGGCGGGTGCGCGACCACGGGTACTCGCGGTGGGCGTGCCGGCTCTTCAGCCGCTTCACGCGCCACTCCAGCCGCAGTCGGTCGTCGTCGATGAGCGTGAGGTCCTTCGTGGGGTCCCCGTCGTTCAGGTTCGTCGAGGGCACGACGTACGTCGCGTCGTCCGTGAAGAGCGCGATCCAGTCGTCGAGCCGCCACTCGTCGAGGATGGCGGCCTCCTCGATGAGGAACTCCTCGACCTCGAGGCGGAGCATCAGGCGGTCGTGGGTGGTCTGGGGCATGAGGGTGTCCGACATCTGGGGCTCCATTCAGAGCATCGTGCTGCCGCCGTTGACGCTCACGACCTGACCGGTCACGAACGACGCCTGCGGGGAACCGAGGAACGCGACCACGTTGGCGACCTCGTCGACCGTCGCAGGACGGCCCATCGGGATCACGTCGACGGCCTCGTCGAGCATGTGGAGGACGGGCGCCGAGAGCTGGTCGCGGTCCCGCTCCATCTGCACCACCTGATCGGTGAGGACGATGGACGGCGCGACGACGTTGAAGCGCACGCCCCGGGGCGCGAACTCCCGGGCCAGACCGGTCGTGAGCCCGTGGACGCCGCCCTTGGCCGCGTTGTACACGGCGTGCATCGCCAGCCCGTTGCGGACGGAGTCCCCGCCGATCGAGACCACGGCGCCCTGCGACTCCAGGAGCGCCGGGAGCGCCGCCTGGATGCAGTGGATCGTCGTCAGCAGGTTGCGGGAGATCGTCGTGGCGATCGACTCGGCGTCGTGGTCCTGGAACGGACGCAGGACGCCGCCGCCGGCGTTGTTGACGAGCAGGTCGACGCGGCCGTGCTCGCGCACGGTCGCGGCGACCAGCGCCTGTGCCGCCGACGGGTCGCTGAGGTCACCACCGAAGGACAGGGCGTCCCCCTCGGCCTGCGCGGCCTCGCGGGCGACGTCCTCGTCGAGATCGGCGATCACGACGGTCCAGCCGTCGGCACGCAGCCGACGGACGATGGCCCGGCCGATGCCGGCCGCCGCTCCCGTGACGATCGCGACGGACGGGGCGCTGCTCACGTGATGGCCCACGTGCGCTCGGACTCGTCCGTCTCGAGCTCGGCGGGCAGCGGTGCGTCGCCCCAGTCGGTGGCCTCGCGACCCTCCATCTGGGCGACCCACTGCCGCCAGAACGCGCGCATCTGCAGCTCGTCGTCGACCAGCGGCTCCCGCTTCATCCCGCGGGACACGTCGTTCCACTCCACGCCGCCGGCCTCGAAGCCGATCTGGCAGGACTCCAGCGCCTCGACGTCGTCCGGCGTCGCGAAGCCGCCCGGCCCGAGGAACTCGAGGAAGTTGTGCAGACGCGTCTTCAGCGCTTCGCCCTCCCCCTCCTCGACGGGAGCGACCGCCCACGCGTCGATCTCCATGTAGTCGGGCGTCACGGGCCAGAACGTGCGAACCGTCGTCGACATGATGTCGTTGATGACGAGATTGGGGTAGATCAGGATGTTGCGGTTCCACTCGCAGATCCGGTCGGCCCGCTCCGCGCCGTGGCGCTCGACGATGTCGGCCTTCGCGGCCTCGATCGCCGGCTTGGCCTCATCGCCCATGATCGGCACCCAGCGCGCGACGGGCCGGCCCCAGGGGGCCCAGTACTCGACGCAGGCGTGACCGTTGCCGAGCGAGTGGCCGCGGCCGTGCAGCTTCTTGCCGCCCTTGCCGCCGAGGCCGCCGGCCTCGGCGACGTACTCGAAGTACGTCTGGTGGGTCGGCATGCCGTGGTAGCCGTCGATGCTGTTCTCCGCCAGGAGCTTCCAGTTCGCGCGGATCGAGTACTGGTGCGATCCGTCGGCGATGCGCAGCTGGCCCGACGGGGACTGGTCGACGATGAGGTCCAGGTACTCGCGGGCCCCGGCGAGGTAGTCGTACAGCGACTGGATGTCGTGCTGGAAGCTGACGAAGTGGAACCCGCGGTAGCTCTCGAAGCGCGCGACCGGCTTCAGCGACCGCTCGGCGGCGTCGAACGTGCCGCCCTCGTAGCCGTCCTTGCCCGGCACGCCCTTGAGCTGCCCGCGCGAGTTGAACGTCCAGGCGTGGTAGAAGCACTGGAAGGATTTCGCCACGCCCTGGTCCTGCCGGCAGACGATCGCCCCGCGGTGCGGGCAGGTGTTGTGGAACGCGCGGATCTCGCCGTCGTCGCTGCGGACGAAGATGATCGAGCGGCCGGCGATCTTGCGGCGTCGGTACTCGCCCTTCTCGGCGAGCTCCGACTCGTGGCCCAGGTACAGCCACGAGCGCTCGAACACCCGCTGCATCTCCTGCGCATGGATCTCCTTGGAGAGCATGGACGACCGGTGGACCCGGAACGTGCCGTTCTCCTTGTCGTCCTGGATCAGGGACTCGGGCTCGTGGCTCATGCGGTCACCACCGTCTTGGGGAGCGACGTGCCGTCGCGGAAGGTCTCGGGCATCGGGGTACCCCACAGGCTGTTGCCCAGGTGGCCGACGTGCTTGGACCAGTCGATCGCCTCCCAGTCGGGATCGAAGATCAGCAGGCCGCCGGTCCAGATCTCGACCCGGTTGCCGCCCGGCTCCCGGAAGTACAGGAACGTGGCGCCGCTGGTGCCGTGCTTGCCGGGGCCCCACTCGAGCTCGTAGCCATGGTCGATCAGCAGCGTCGCGGCGCGGGCGACCTCGTCGACCGAGTCCACGTAGTACGCGATGTGGTGGAGCTTGCCGCCGTCCTGGTGCGCGTTGCGCGTCAGCGCGGTCTCGTGCGAGACGTTGTTGCACGAGAGCCACGAGCCCCAGCGGCCGCCGTCGGGGCCGTGGATGAAGTAGTTGTGCCGGATCCCGAGCGCGTTCGTGAGGAACTCCTGCTCCGCGACGACGTCGTCGACGATGAACGTGACGTGGTCGAAGCGCCGGACGGCGGCGCCCTGGATGCTGACGCGCGACGGGTGGCTCGGCAGCTTCGACGCGTCCTCAGGCGGCGGGACGTGCTTCTGGACCTCCCAGTAGAGCTCGAACGGCAGGCCGCCCGGGGTCAGGAAGCGCAGCGCGTCGCCGTGGCCGACCTCGTCGGAGCCGGCGGTCCAGGTGGACTCCACGCCGCGCTCGGTGATCGCCGCGTGGATCTGCTCGGCGTCGGCCTTCGTCTTCACGCGCCAGCCCATGTGCCGCAGGCCGGGCTCGGGGCTGTCGGTCAGGACGAGGGTGTGGTGGTCCCAGTCCTGCCAGGCGCGCAGGAAGACGCGGTCGCCGACCGTCTCGGTCACGCGCAGGCCGACGAGATCACGGAAGTACGACACCGACGCGTCCAGGTCGGGGACGAGCAGCTCGGCGTGGCCGATATGGGCGATGGACATGGTGCAGCTCTATCCGGGTCGTGTGAGGGGCGTCAACGCGCATCCCGATATTCGGAATGTCATGGGCCCTCGGCGCTCGCGTCCTGCGCCGTGGCGAGGTGGTCGGAGATCGTCCGCGCCGCCCGCCGCACCGTGCTGGTCAGCGCCGTCTCCGCCCGGACGAACCGCTCCGTGGGCACCGAGATGCTGAGCGCCGCCACCACCCGTCGGTCGTCGTCCACGATCGGGGCGGCGACGCACGAGAGTCCGAGCTGCACCTCCTCGCGGTCGTACGCGACGCCGTCGGCGCGGACGCGGTGCAGCTCGGCGTAGAGCTGCTCGCGGACCACGATCGTGTTCTTCGTCCGGCGCTCGAGGCCGTGCTCGTCGAGCACGACGTCGACGATCCCGGCCTCCTGGTGCGCGAGCAGGACCTTGCCGACCCCGGTGCAGTGCGCCGGCAGCGACGACCCGACGGAGGAGACGGGGATGTCCGCCCCGCGCGCGCCCACGAAGCGGTCGACGTAGACGACCCGCCCGCCGTCGAGCGTGCCGACGTGGACGACCTCGCCGCTGCGGCGGGCGATCGTCGCGGCGACCCGCTGCGCGACGGGCCGGAACGGCGTCGACTCGGTGATCAGCCGTACGAGCTCGAGTGACCGCCAGCCGATCCGGTAGCGCCCGCCCGCCACCCGGCGCAGCAGGCCGATCTCCGCCATGGACGTCATCAGGGCGTGGGCCTTGGACGTCCCGACGCCGAGCGCCTCGGCCATCTCGGCCACGCCGCGCTCGGGATGGTCCTCGTCGTAGGCGTCGAGGACCCGGCCCACGTTGATCACCGTGAGGAGCATGGCCGCCCAGCCTAGGCGGACGCCGTCGACGCCGGGGGAGATTTCATTCCGATTATCCGGATGCTGCTTGCGCACCCCGGGCCCGTGTGGTCCGTTCTCCTGGATGCCGACCACTGACCACCGCCCGCTGGCGGCCACCGAGATCGAGCGCCTGGCCCGCGAGCTGCTCGAGGCCTTCGAGACGGGGTCGCCCGTCGAGCCCCTCACCTCGCGCCCCCACGGCCTCGACGTCGACGACGCCTACCTCGTCCAGCAGCACCTGGTGGCCGCGCACGCCGAGGGCGGCCGCACCGTCGCAGGCCGCAAGATCGGGCTCACCAGCCGCGCCATGCAGCGGCAGCTCGGGGTCGACGAGCCGGACTTCGGGGTCGTGCTCGACTCCCACCTCTACGCCGCCGGCACCACGCTGGACCCGGCGGCGCTCCGGATGATCGCCCCGCGCCTGGAGCCGGAGCTCGCGTTCGTCCTCGGCGAGGAGCTCGGCGGGACGGACCTGACCGTCGACCAGGTGCTCGCCGCGACGAGCGAGATCGTCCCGGTCTTCGAGGTCATCGACTCCCGCGTCGCCGACTGGCGCATCACGCTGCCTGACACGATCGCCGACAACGCCTCGTGCTTCGGCGCGGTGCTCGGCGACCCGGTGCCGCTGGCCTCCGTCGGCGATCTCCGCGAGGTCGAGGTCGTGATGACGCACGACGGCGAGGTCGTCCAGCGCGCCACCGGCGACGCGGTCCTGGGCCACCCCGCCGCCGCCGTCGCCTGGCTCGCACGCGCCGTCGCCCGTTACGACGAGGTGCTGCCCGCCGGCCAGCCGATCCTCGCCGGATCGTTCACCTCCGCCGTCCCCGCGGACCCGGGCCGCTACGAGGCCGTCTTCTCGGGGGGCGCCGGCTCCGTCGCGGTCACGCTCGGAGCGGGTCGATGACCGCATCGGCGACGAAGGTCGCGATCATCGGCACGGGCAACATCGGGACCGACCTGCTCATGAAGCTGCGGGCGAGCGCGAGCATGGAGGTCGCGTGCTTCGCCGGGATCGACCCCGGGTCCTCCGGCATCGCCCGGGCCCGCGACCTCGGCGTCCCCGTGTCCACGGACGGGATCGACGGGGTGCTCGAGTGCGAGGACGTCCGGATCGTGTTCGACGCGACGTCGGCCGGCGCCCACCGCGCCCACGCCCCGAGGCTCGAGGCCGCCGGCAAGCTCGCCGTCGACCTCACCCCCGCCCACCTCGGGCCGCTCGTCGTCCCGGCGGTCAATCTGCACGAGCACCTCGGGGCGCCGAACGTGAACCTGATCACCTGCGGCGGCCAGGCCACGATCCCGATCGTCCACGCGCTGAGCCGCGTGAGCCCGCTGCGCTACGCCGAGATGGTCTCCACGATCTCCAGCCGCTCCGCCGGCCCGGGGACGCGCCAGAACATCGACGAGTTCACCCGCACGACGTCCGGCGCGCTGCAGGAGGTCGGCGGCGCCGCCGAGGGCAAGGCCATCATGATCCTGAACCCGGCCGACCCGCCGATCCTGATGGGCAACACGCTCTTCGCGGTCCCGACCGACCCGGAGATCGACGAGGACGCGCTGCGCCGGTCGGTGGACGAGATGGTCGAGCAGGTCTCGCGGTACGTCCCGGGCTACCGCCTGAAGACCCCGCTGGTGATCGACCGCCAGTGGACGCCATGGGGCGAGACGCCCGTGATCATCGTGATGCTGCAGGTCGAGGGCGCGGGCGACTTCCTGCCGCCCTACGCCGGCAACCTCGACATCATGACCTCGGCCGCCCGTCAGGTCGGGGAACGCTGGGTCCAGGCCGAGCGCGAAGGGCTGGTGGCCGCATGACGCGCACCATCCGCGTCACCGACACGACCCTGCGGGACGGGTCGCACCCGATGCGCCACGCGTTCACCGTCGACCAGGTCGAGGCGATCGTCACCGCCCTGGACGCCAGCGGCGTGTCGCTCATCGAGGTGACCCACGGCGACGGCCTCGGCGGCTCCTCGCTGCAGTACGGGATGTCGCACGTCCCGGAGCTCGAGCTGATCGAGCGCGCCGCGAGCCTCGCCGACCGGGCGAGGATCGCGGTCCTCCTGCTCCCGGGCGTCGGCACGCGTCGCGACCTCCAGGCCGCCGCCGAGCGGGGCGCCCGGGCCGTTCGCATCGCGACCCACTGCACCGAGGCGGACATCTCGGAGCAGCACTTCGCCGCCGCCGGGGAGCTCGGCCTCGAGGCGATCGGCTTCTTGATGATGGCCCACATGATCGAGCCCGCGGCGCTGGCCGAGCAGGCGAGCCTGATGGCGGGCTTCGGCGCCCGGTGCGTGTACATCGTGGACTCCGCCGGGGCGATGGTCCCGAGCGACGTCCGTTCCCGGGTCGCCGCGCTCCTCGAGGTCGCCCCCGAGGTCGGCTTCCACGGGCACAACAACATGGGCCTCGGGATCGGGAACACGATCACGGCCGTGGAGGCCGGCGCGAGCCGGATCGACGGGTGCCTCCGCGGCCTCGGGGCCGGAGCGGGCAACGCCGCGACCGAGCTGCTCGCGGCCGTCCTGCACCAGTCGGGCCTCGACACGGGGCTCGACGTCTTCGGGCTCTCCGACGCGGCGGAGCAGATCGTCAAGCCGATCATGCCGTTCCAGCCGTTCCCCGACCGCGAGTCCCTCGCACTCGGCTTCGCGGGCGTCTATTCGACGTTCCTGCTCCACGCGAAGCGCCACAGCGAGCGGCTGGGCATCGACCCCCGTGACGTCCTCGTCGAGCTGGGGCGCCGCAAGGCCGTCGCCGGCCAGGAGGACTGGATCGTCGACGTCGCCGGCGAGATCGCGGCCCGCGGCGACCGCGCCCCTGCGAAGGAAGGACGCTCAGCGTGAGCACCAGCGGCCCCGCCCGAGTCCCGCGGATCCGGCTCGTCGAGCCCGATGCGCTCTCGACCCGCATCCGCGCGATCGTCGAGCGCGCCGTGGCGGCCGGCATGGTCGCGCGGTCCGCCGTCGCCCCGGCGGCGGACCTGGCGGCGTCCGTCGCCACCGCGCGCGGCGGCGTCGAGCACGAGCTCGGGAAGGCGTCGTCGCGACCGCGGATCCGCGAGCTGTGCGCGCTCCTGACCGAGCTCGACGAGGCGCAGCGGACGCTGGAGGCCCACGAGCGGTCGTGGGAGGTCCGCGAGCTCGGGCGCATCCGGACGGCGGTCGAGGAGCTCCGCGGGCTCGACGCGGCCGCGGTCATCGCCGCCGCTCCCCGGGAGCTCTGCGCCTACCTCGACTTCGGCAGGGCGATGGTGTCGTCCGTCGAGCAGTCCGTGTGGCTGCCCGGCCGGGTGCACTACGACCCCGAGCTGGGCGCGGAGACGACGCCGCTCGTGGCGTACATCGCGGAGGCCCGGATCCCTCTCCAGCACACGATGCTCGAGACCGAGGTCGTCCGACGGCAGATCGCCACGGTGGTCCCCGACGTCCGGGACGAGCCCGGCATCTTCCCGGAGATCGTCGACGCCGCCCGGACCTCCGCGTACATCACCGCGCCCGTCAGCGCGCGGGGCCGCGCCATCGGGCTCTTCCACGTCGACCGCCCGCGGTCCGGCGCGCCGTTGGAGGTGCGCGACCGCGACCGCGTCGCGGCGTTCACGTCGTGCTTCGCCCTCGTCTACGAGCAGGCCGTCCTCCGCCACCAGCTCCAGGCCCAGCGGGAGCGGGCCCACGACACGTTCCGTCGCACCGAGGAGCTGCTGGCCCGCATCGAGGAGGCCGACCTGGAGCTCCGCGACGCCCAGCGGATGACGGTCGCCCCGGAGCCGGCCACGGGCGACGAGGGCACGGTTCCACCGCCGTCCGCGATCGTGGACGGCCTGCTGACGGCCCGCGAGCGGGAGGTCGTCGCCCTGATGGCGACCGGCGCCACCAACCTCGAGATCGGCAAGCGTCTGGTGATCTCGGAGGGCACCGTGAAGTGCCACGTCGGACACATCCTGGGCAAGCTGCGCGCCCCGTCCCGCGCGGCGGCGATCGCGAAGTACGCCCGGATCACCCAGCGGCACCACGCGGCCTGAGGAGCGATCCCGTGCCTGCCCCGGTCGCCCCCGCATCCTCGGCCGCCGACGTGATCCGCGCGGCGAACCGCTGCCTCGATCGCCTCCGCCGCATCGGCCTCGGGCTCTATCTCCCCGCGGTGCATCCGGAGGCGCTCGACGAGGCCGACCGGACGCTCACCGCCGCGGCGGGGCGCATCACCTTCGAGCTGGAGTCCGCTTCGGCGTCCCGCACCGTCACGCTCTCGAAGGCCCTCGCGGACGTCCTGGCCGTGCGTCGACGGGTCGCGGCCTTCGGCCGGGACGAGCGGCGGCGGCCCATCGCGGCGCTGGACCGCGCCATCGACCGGCTCCGCGTCGTCCCGACGTCGTCCGCGCTGCGCGCCCAGCTCTGCTCGGAGGCCGCCCGGGCGTGCGGCTTCGAGCGGGTCCACGTCTCCGCCGTCCAGGACGGGGCGTGGACGGTCATCGACGCGTTCAGCACCCGCGGGGTGCCGACCGCCGACGCGCTGCTGGCCGGCATCGCGCTCGACGGCTCGACGCCCGAGCGGCGCTGCATCGAGGAGGACCGCCCGGTGCTCGCCGGGCCCGGGGACGCCCCACCGTCGGCGTTGGCCGCCGAGGCCATCGGGCCCGCGTACGTCGTCGCGCCGATCGCCGCCCCGTCGGGCCTGATCGGGCTCCTGCACGCCGACCACCACCCGACCGACCGCCCCGTCGACCGGCTCGACTCCGAGCTGCTCGGCCGGTTCGCCGGGAGCTTCGCCGACGTCTTCGAGCGCGCGTCGCTCGGGGAGCGGCTGGCCCGGCAACGGCGCACGATCATCGAGGGCCTCGAGCGGGAGGCGCGCGAGGCCGAGCGCCTGGCGGGG
Source organism: Patulibacter sp. NPDC049589 (assembly GCF_040675535.1). NCBI lineage: Bacteria > Bacillati > Actinomycetota > Thermoleophilia > Solirubrobacterales > Patulibacteraceae > Patulibacter > Patulibacter sp. NPDC049589. The sequence continues at coordinate 21,159 of NZ_JBFAPC010000085.1, forward strand.
ACCGAGCTCACGTTGGGCATCCGGGCTCCCGAGCCGGCGGACCCCCACGGCCGCGGCATCGACGAACGGCGCTCGAACGTCACGATCGACGAGCTCCTGACCGCCCGCGAGCGCGACGTCGTCGTGCTGCTCGTCGACGGCGCCTCGAACGCCATGATCGCCAAGCGCCTGGTGATCACCGTCGGGACGGTCAAGTCGCACGTCAAGCGGATCCTGCGCAAGCTGGGCGCGAAGAACCGCTCCGAGGTGATCTCGCGCTACCTGGAGCTCACGGCCCCGGACTGACGCGGAGGGGCGGCTCCTCGACCGGCTCGGGCAGCGTGACGCGCCAGCGGTCCATCGCGTCCTGGAGGACGGCGATCTCCTCGATCAGGACCTCCGGGTCGATGCCGCCGACCGCCGACCGCCCACCGGGCGACGGCCCCGCGGGCAGGTCGTGGGCGCCGAGGAGCTCCGCGTCGAGGAGCTCCCGTCCGGCCCGCAGCGCGGCGGCCGCGGAGCGCAGTCTCCCGTGGTTCGCCTCCCGGGCGGCCAGCGCGACGAGCTCCTCGCCCTCGAGCATCGCCACGGCGCCGCGGAGCGCGAGCCCGACCGCCTCGCCACGGCGCAGCAGCTCCGAGCGCGACGGCTTGCGGATCGCGGCGGGGCCCTCGCGGAAGCACGTGCCGTCGGCGCCCTTGAACGCGTCGGCGGGCGAGACGTGACCGAACGCGGTGCCGAGGAGATCGGCGTCCGTGAGCTCCACCGCGTACGGATCGCGCATCGTGATCCGCAGCGCCCGGACCGCCGTGTTCACCACCTGCAGGGCGGCGTTGCGCCACGCGTCGCGGTCGTGCTGCGAGGATCGCCACCCCCGCAGCGCGTCCTCGGCCTCGCGGGCAGGGAGCGGCTGGGACGCCCGCAGCAGCGTCGCCTCCGTGGTCGACGGCTCGTCGGGCTCGCGGGCCTTCGGGACGTCGCGCACGATCAGGACGTCGGCGCTGCCGACCGTCTTGGGCAGCCCCGTCGCGCGGTTGACCTCGACGGGCGTCGCACCGGGGCGCTCCTCCCCCACCACGTAGCTGCCCGGGACGAGCCCGACGGGACGGTCGGCGAGGATCCGGACGTACATGAGGTGGGTCATCGGCCGACCCCCGGGGCGACCGCGCCGGACGTCGAGTCGTCGTCCCACGGGATCATCCGGCCCTCCTCCCACGCGCGCGGCAGTCCGCCGGGCCACCAGCCCCACGCGACGAACGCGAGGCTCACGAGCCAGCCCATGAACAGGGCGTCGCCGATCGGCAGGAACGCGCCGATCACCGCGGCGCCGACGCCCCAGTAGCCGAGCGTGCGGGTCAGGAGCCCGCAGGCCATCGCCCGCCACGAGAGCAGCACGATCCAGACGCCGAACAGGACGTGGGCGGCGATCTCGAGGACGCGGGTCGCCTGGACGGCGCCGCTGTCGTCCAGCAGCGCCTCCGCCCGGGCCGACGTCTGGGCCCCGGCCGCGAAGTCCTGCGCCGCGCCGTGGGCGGCCAGATAGCTGCCCGCGATCGCGGCCGCGAGGACGAGCGGGGCGACTGCGGTCAGCCACCGCAGCACCCCCGCCGGCCGACCGTCGCGATCCGCCGTGGCCTTCACGAAGAACAGGCCGACCGCGATGACGAGCACGACGCTGAGGCACCGCAGCACGACGACCATGGTCTCGCTGCCGGCGTTCTCGCGCAGGTTCTGCAGCACGAGGACCTTCTGGCCGCCCTCGTCCGCGAGGGGCGTGCCCCGGGCGACGCCCGACGCGAGGGCGAGGGCGGCGAAGGTGCCGATCGTCGCCACGAACCCCGCGGTCCCCGCGGCCCGGCCGGCCACGTGCTCTCGATCGAGATCGACGGTCGTCTTGGTGCTCATGCGACGTCTCCGGGTAGGACCTTGCCGAGCAGCGCGGTCCGGCCGCGATCGTCCGGTGCCGCCCTCCGCTCGCGCGATGCCATGAGGCGCGGGACGAGCCACAGCGCGGCGGCGGCGCAGACGATCGTCTCGACCGCCAGCAGCACGCCGAACTGCCCGAGTAGCTCGACGCGGCCGGGTTGCAGCAGCGCTGCCGAGGCGAGGAGGACGATCGAGGAGGCCACGACCGTCCGCCGGACGGCCGGGATCGCCACCGTGCCGTCGAAGCTGCGTCGCCGACGCGCCTCACCGTCGATCATCAGCGCGAATTGCGTCCCCAGCACGACCCCCAGCGGCACGAGCGACAGGCTCAGCGGCGTGAGGGGGCTGCCGGTGGCGCGGGCCGTCAGCACGGCGCTCGTCGCCCCGAGGATGCCCGGGACGACCACCACGACGGCGCGGCGGGCCGCGAGCCCGGTCAGGAGCAATACGCCGAGCACGGCGAGGAGCGTAGCGGCGGGCAACCACACCCGGGAGATCCTCATCGCGTCGTCGGAGGCGGCGGCGAGCGCCACCGTTCCGACCAGGCGAGCCTGCGTCCCGGGTGGGGTCCCGCCGAGCATGGACCGCGCCCGGTCCACGGCCGCCGTGGGGTCGCCGACGGCGGCCGGCGACAGCGCGAAGGTCAGCTCCGCGCGCTCGCGGCCCAGCACGGCGCCCAGGACGTCCGCCGGCACGGCCTGCAGGCGACGGCGGACCTGCGCAGCCGTCTGCACCGCCTCGCCGTCGACGATCTCCCCGAGGTTCGGACCGGGCACGGCAGACCGGAACGACTCGGCGGTACGGGTGCCGACGGCCTGCATCCATTGCAGCGCCCCGGGCGACCGCACCCGACCGGTGACGGCGACCCGCAGACCCCCGGCGTGTCCTGCGGAGCGCTGCACCGCCTCGGCAGCGCGCCGCTCCGTCGAGTCCCTCGGGCCGAGCGTCGCCGTTCCGGAGACGGCATCGTTCGTGGTGGCAACGCCGAGAGCGACGCCGACGAGCAGGAGCGCCCCGGCGGCCCCCGCCGCGGCCGGGAGCCGCCGGCGGACCGGGGCGGCGTTTAGCGCCGAGCTCGTTGGCGCGTCGTCGGCCGTCGCGATCCGGGGACCGTCGGTGCCGTCGTCCGGCGAACCACCGGCGGGGGGCGGCACTGCGGTGCGGAGCGGCACGGGGTCTGCGGACGACCCGGTGCCCGGCTGCACACGGCGCGGTGGGGCCGACTCCCCCCGGGCCAGAAGCCGCGGCGCGACCCAGAGGCCGAGCGCCGCGGACGTCGCCGTCCCCAGGGCGACGGTGAGGCCGAAGCGGATCGCGAGCGGCACCCCCGTCACGACCAGAAGCCCCGCGGCGACCGCGGCGAGCGCGGTCGACAGCAGGATCTCCGGACGGCTCCGCCGCGCCGCGGTGACCCACCCGCGGCCGGCCGCC
>NZ_JBFAPC010000086.1:0-23989 GCF_040675535.1 Patulibacter sp. NPDC049589
ATCGCGCGGGCGCCGAACGCCCGCGGCCCGACCGCCATCAGGGTCGCCGAGTCGAGGGGGGGGGGGGGGGGCGGGCCCCCCCGGCCCCCCCCGGGAGGGCCGGGTGGCGGGGGGGGGGGCACCCCCGCCCGCGGGGGCCCCGCGGGCGGCCCGGGGCGGGGGGGCCGCCCCGGGACGCCGTCACCAGACCAGCGCGCGTGGCCGCAGCGGGCCGCCGCCCGGGCCGAACGTGGTGCTGCGGATCACCGGCAGGCCGACGTCGCGGGGGTCGAGGCCGTCGGGGTCCGGCGACGCCGGGACGAGGAGGCGGACCGGGTGCAGGCCGAGCGAGGCGATGGTCGCGGCCAGGGCGTCGAGTCCCGGTGAGCGGTCCGGGACGCCGAGGGCGCGATCGGCGGGCGCCGCGTCGTCGGGGTGCGGGCGGGAGAGGGCGTCGTCCACGCGGTGGTAGACGAGGATGCCGGCGCCGTCCTCGCGCAGCCGGCGGAACGCGCGGACCAGCTGCAGGTCGTCCGCCCCGGTGTTGCCGCTCCGGCCGAGCGAACGGGCCCCGTCGCGCTGGGCCCCGTCGCCCTGGGGGCCGTCGGTCAGGGTCGGTGGGACGTCCGCGCCCGACCGATCCGGCGCGATACGGGCGCCCGGTGCGCCCGATCGAGCCGGCGCGATGCCGGCGCCCGGCGCCGCGGCCCGCGGCCGCCCGCGGTGCAGGCGGACGAGCGGCGCGATCGAGGACAGCGGGTCGCCGATCAGTGCCACCACGCTCGTCACGCCGCGGGGCTGCCCGAGGACCGGGACGAGCCGGACGTCGCCGAGGCCGAACGCGGCGAGCGGCAGGAGCGGGTGACCGTCGGGCAGGGGCTCGGCGGGCCCACCCACCGACGCGTGCCCGTCCCCCAGCGCGTGCCCGTCCGCCGACGCCGATCCGGCCCGGTCCGCCCGCGCGTCCCCGCGGCGGTCCACGGTCGTGACGGGGGCGAGCTGAGCGGTGCGCATAAGGGGGTCACGAACAGTAAAGCAGGAAAGCCGATCCGAATTGCAAGTTAAGGCGATCCGGGAGCTGGCGTCGTCGTGCTCGGGCCGATCCGCGGGCCGCCCTTGACTTCAAGCGCTTGAGGTTTCGCGTACGGCCCCCATGACGTCCACGACGACCCGGGACCGCCCGGTCCGACTGCCGATCCGGGAGGTCGCGCGGCGCACCGGCTTCAGCGAGCCGACGCTCCGGACGCTCGCCGACACGGCCCGGAGCCTGCTGGCGCTGGGCGCCTGAGGGAGACCGCGGGGCCGGCCGGTAGGGGTCGGTCGATCGTCGGCCAGGGGGGTGTCGGTCATCGACCGTGCCGCGGCTGCGTCGGGGCGGTCGTCGGGGGTCGGTCGACCGTCGGCCACAGGGTGTCCGTGATCGACCGCGCCGCGCCCCCTCGCCACTCGACTGAGGGGGTCGGTCGATCGTCGGGCGTCCGTCATTGACCGCGCCGCCGCCACGTCGGCGCTTGGTCGTCGGGGGGTCGGTCGATCGTCGGGTGTCCGTCATTGACCGCGCCGCCGCCACGTCGGCGCTTGGTCGTCGGGGGGTCGGTCGATCGTCGGCCAGGGGGTGTCCGTCATTGACCGCGCCGCCGCCACGTCGGCGCTTGGTCGTCGGGGGGTCGGTCGAGCGTCGGCCACGTGGTGTCCGCGATCGACCGTGCCGCCGTCACGCGGGCGCTTGGTCGCCGGGGGTCGGTCGATCGTCGGCCACGGGGTGTCCGTCATCGACCGCGCCGCGCCGCCACTCGCCCGACGGGGTCGGTCGATCGTCGGCCACACGGTGTCCGCAATCGACCTCGGCCCCCGCCGCCCCGGATGCGCCCCGCCCTCAACGTACCCGGGCGTGATCGCCCGCGCCCCCCGCGCCCTCGACCCACCCGAGCCCGGATCCCTCCTCCCCTCAGTCCCCCGTCGCCGCCGCCCCGCCCCGTTCCCGCGCCCGGCCCGCCGACCAGGCGAACCAGATCCACGAGAGCAGGCCGACCAGGGAGATGCCGCCGCCCAGCGCGCAGACCGCGTCCCAGCCGCCGGCGCCCCAGACGATCGAGGACGCGGTGGAGCCCGCGACGCCGCCGAGGAAGTAGGCGACCATGTAGGCCGTCGTGATCCGGCTGCGGGCGTCGGGGCGCAGGGCGTAGATCGTGCTCTGGTTGGTGATCTGGAGGCCCTGGACGGCGAAGTCCATGACGATGATCCCGACGACGAGCAGGACGACCGAGGTGCCGCCGAGCTCGAGCAGCACCCACGAGACGGCGAGGGCGACGAGGGAGCCGGTGGTCGCGTGCCGGCCGTGGCCGGCGTCGCTCAGCCGCCCGGCGACCGGGGCCATCGCGGCGCCCGCCAGGCCGGCGAGGCCGAACAGGCCGATCGCGCCGTCGCCGTAGCCGAACGGCTCGCGCGAGAGGAGGAAGGCGATCGAGGTCCACAGGACGCTGAAGACCGCCATGCCGATCGCGCCGAGCCACATGCGGCGCCGCAGCTCGGCCTCCTCGCCCACGAGCGTCACGACGGACCGCAGGAGCGCGCCGTAGCGCGCCCGCGCCGGACCCTCGGTCGCGACGGGCGGCGGCGCGTCGGGCAGGAAGCGCCAGAGGACCGCGGCGAGCAGGAGCATGGCCCCCGAGGCGACGGCGAAGACCAGGCGCCAGCCCCCGACCTCGGCGATCAGGCCGCTGAGCGTCCGCGCCAGCAGGATGCCGACGAGCAGGCCGCTCATGACGGTGCCGACGATCCGGCCGCGCTCCTCCTCGCCCGCCAGCGACGAGGCCAGCGGGACGACGACCTGGGCGACGGCGGTCGCGACGCCCACGACGACGAGGGCGGCGGCGAGGACGGCGAGTCCGGGCGCGACGGTGCTGCCGATCTGGCCGATCGCCGCGATCACGAGCAGCGCGACGATCATGCGCCGCCGCTCGAGCAGGTCGCCGAGCGGGACGAGGAACGCCAGGCCGAAGACGTAGCCGACCTGGCTGGCCGTCACGAGGAGCCCGGCCGTCGACGAGCTGACGTGGAACGCGGCGGCGATCGTGTCGAGCAGCGGCTGCGCGACGTAGAGGTTCGTGACCGCGACGCCGCACGTGACCGCGAGCAGGACGACCAGCCGGCGGTCCATCCGTTCGGCGGGCGCGGGAGACGGGTCCGGGACGGCGGGCGGCACCCACCGATGGTTGCAGGGTGCACGATCAGGGGCGGCCGGGTGGCTCCCGGCCGCGGACCCCGCGCCCCGACCGTGGAGGCGGTCCGCAGCGCGGCCTCCTCAGCGTGCCGCGTTGCTCACGCCCAGCGCCCGGAAGCCGCGGTCCAGCAGCGCCTCGGCCTGGCGGCCGATGTCCGGCGTGTTCAGCAGCACGACGACCAGCCGGTGGCCGCCGCGGGTCGCGGCGCCGACGAACGTCTTTCCCGCCGCGTCGGTGTAGCCCGTCTTCAGGCCCAGCGTGCCCGGGTAGTGGTCCTTGAGCAGCGGGTTGTGGTTCTGCAGGAAGAGCTTGCGGCCCTTGATCGGGAACGGCCGGATCGCCTGGTTGGTGGCGACGATCTTCGCCAGGCGCGGCTGGTCGAGGACCGCGCGGGCGAGCACGGCGAGGTCCACGGCGCACGAGCGGTTCTTGGCGTCGCGCTGGCGCAGGGTCTCCTCGAACCCGCTCGGGGAGTCGAAGGTGGTGCAGTGCAGCCCGAGCGCGTCGGCCTGCGAGTTCATCATCGTCACGAAGTCCTGGACGCTGCCCCCGACGTGCTCGGCGAGCGCGACGGCGGCGTCGTTGCCGGACGGCAGCAGCAGGCCGTAGAGCATCGTCTCGAGCTGGACGTTCTTGTAGAGCGGCAGCAGGCCGACGCGCGAGCCCTGAGCGGCGACGGCGGCGCGCGAGATCCGCACCCGCTCGGTCGGCTTGCTGTGGCCGTTGACCACCAGGGCGGTCATGAGCTTCGTGACGCTGGCGATCGGCAGGGACCTCGTCGCGGCCTTCGACCACAGGACCTTGCCGGAGTCGAGGTCGGCGACGAGGCCGGCGCGCGGCTCCTTGCGCAGCGGCGAGACGAAGCCCGGGGCGCTGCCGTCCCTGGCGGCCTGGAGCTTCAGCGGGACGGCGAGGGGCGCGACGACCGGCGGGCCGTTGACGGCCTGCATGGGCGTCCGGGCGACGGTCGGGGCGTCGTCGTCGTCGCCCGAGGACGCGGTGACGCCCGCGACGCCGCCTCCGCAGCCGGAGAGGACCGCGCCCACCAGGAGCGCGAGGAGCAGGGGGACCGCACGCCGCACGGCCGAGAAGGATGCCCGATCGGCGGGCGCTCGGCGCCGCATGCAGGACGCCGCCCGCGCGGGCGTTGCGGACTACTGCCCGGACGACGCGCGGTACGGCACGAGGCTGCGGGCGATCGCGCGCATCTCGTTGTTCGTCAGGCTGTTCTTCAGGCTGTTGTTGATCCAGTACGTGCCGTTCGGCGTCGACCAGATCAGTCGCCGGATGCGGGCCCCGTCGTACTCGATGCGCCACTTGCGGCCGGCGAGGGTGACCTCGTCCGTGGCGAGCTCCAGGACCGGCGGCTTCTTCCAGGACGTCCCCTGGATGCCGTAGTACTGGCCGATGCCGCCGCGCGCGCCGTCGACCGCGACGACGAGGCGGTAGCCCTGCCACGGGAAGGAGCGCCCGTTGGCCGAGGCGATGTCGTAGCCGCGGGAGTAGTCGTCCTTGTAGACCGCGCCGTTCTGGACGAGCTTCGGGAGGTAGATCGGGGCGGCGGTGAAGTTCTTGGCGATGCCGCTGTTGCGGATCGACACCGCGGCCGCCGACGCGTTGGCCGTCAGCGTCGCGGGGATCTTCGGCGCGGCCTTCTTCTTGCGCTTGCCGCTCGCCGTGCGGGTGGGCTTCGCGTCGTCCTGCGACGGCTTGGACTTCGGCGTCGACCCGGGGTGCAGGAAGCGGCGCGCGGCGGTCGCGAGGTCCGCGGGCGTCGTCTGCAGCGCGCCCTCCTTCGTGTCCGTCGTGTCCAGGGTGATCCGCTTGGTCGGCTTGCCGACGACGTTCAGGCCGAGCTTGACGACGCCGAGCAGGCCGCGCGCCTTGCGGATGTCGGTGTCGACGAAGCCGAGGATCGTCTTGGCGAGCTTCGTGCCCTCGGTGATCAGCTTCGACGCGGCGATCTGTGCCCGGGCCTCGGCGAGGTAGTGCGCCTGGCGGGCCTCGCGGACGACGTCGTTGTCGAGGTGGCGGAAGCGGACGTAGCTCAGCGAGTCCTCGCCGCAGAGCCGCTGGTAGCCGGCGGGGACGTCGATCGCGGCGTACGGCTCGTTGCCGCCGCCCGCCGGCGGGTTGTTGTCGTTGTAGTACTTGCGGTCGACGTCGACGTAGAAGCAGCCGAACGCCTTGACCGCCGCCGAGAACGCCGAGAAGCGGATCGAGACGTAGTGGTTGATCTCGAACGGCTCCTGCGGCGTGGAGAGGATCCGCTTGAGCTGGACGATCAGGCCGGCCGGGCCCTTGCCGACGTTCGACGCGTTCAGCCGCGCGGACGAGCCGCCGGCGACGATCAGGTCGCGCGGCAGCGACAGCATCGACGTGACCTTCGCGTCCTCGTCGAGGCGCACGAGGATCATCGTGTCGGAGCGCTGACCGCTCTCCTCGCCGATGCGCGCGTCGTCGCCGACGAGCAGCATCGTCTGGGGCTTGCCGGCCTGCACGTCGTCGAGGACGCCCTTGGCCTCCTTCGACGCCTTGGTCTCCGGTGGAAGGGCGGAGACGAGCGTCGTGGCCTCGTGTTGGATCGTCGCGGCGACGACGGCGCCGGCGATGATCAGGACGACGATCCCGGCCAGCAGGAAGCGCAGCGCGAACGTGGTGCCGGGGCTCGGCGGGCGGAGGTCGGACGGCGTGCTCATCGAAGGAAGCGGTCCGTGGGGTCCGGCGTCCCCGGCCCGCCGGAGCGGGTGGGGGCGGGGGCGCGCGCAGCGCTGCGGGGACGGGCGACGTCCACGGGTCCGCAGCGACGGTAGCGCACCTCGCCGTGCCGACGGGCAGGTCGGCCGTCACCCCGGCCCGCCTCCGCGACCGCTAGCGTCGCGTTGATGACGACCGATCGCGGCCACGTGACGCGCGTGACCATCCCGCTGCGACACCGCGACATGGACACGCTCGGGCACCTCAACCAGTCGATGTACCACGTGTTCCTGGAGGAGGCTCGCGCCAAGGTCCTGTTCGATCTCCTGGGCGAGGGGGAGATCCGCTACGTGCTCGCCCGCGTGGAGCTCGACCACCGTCACGAGGTCCGGATGAGCGACGTCGCGGTCCACGCCGAGGCGTGGGTCTCGCACGTCGGCCGGTCGAGCGTGCGGCTCGGCACCCGAGTCGTCGTGGGCGACGACGACCTCGTCGCCGCGGAGGGCTCGACGGTCATGGTCGGCTGGGACCGCGAGCGCCGCGGCTCGCGCCCGTTGGACCCCGACGAGCGGGAGCTCCTGCTGGCGGCGCAGGGGGTCGCGTCGTGAGCGCGGCGGGCGAGGTCGACCGCACCGTCCTGCGCGACGTCGTCGAGACGCTGGCGCCGTGGGACCGTCGCGCCGGGTCGACGGACGAGCACCGCGCGGCGGACTGGATCGCCGAGCGGCTCACCCGCGCGGGCGCGCCCGCGCACGTGGAGGACGCGACGTTCCTCGACGGCTACGCGCCGATGATCGGCGCGCTGGCCGCGGTCGGCGTGGCCGCCGGCGTGCTCGGCCAGACGCGGCCGGGCCGCCGCCTGGCGATCGCCGCCGGGGCCCTGGCGGCCGCCGCGATCGTGGACGACGTCTCCAACGGCCCGCGCGTCGCCCGCCGCGCGACGCGCAAGCCTAAGCCGACGTGGAACGTCGTCGCCGAGGCCGGCGACCGCAACGCCGAGCGCACGCTCGTCGTGATGGCCCACCACGACGCCGCCCCGGGCGGCGCGATCTTCGACCAGACCGTCCAGCGTCTGGCGCAGGACAAGATCCCGGGCCTGTTCGAGCGGGTCGACACCGCCGTGCCGGTCTGGTGGCCCGTCGTCGGCGGCCCGGCGCTGGCGGCGCTGGGCGCGAAGCTGCGCCGCCGGAAGCTCGGGCTGTTCGGCGCGGCGATGAGCGCCGGCAGCGTCGCCGCGATGGCCGACATCGCGCGCTCCCCGATCGTCCCGGGCGCCAACGACAACCTCTCCGCCGTCGCGGCGCTCGTCGGGCTCGCCGAGCGGCTGCGCGACGCCGAGGCCGCGGGCGACGGCGTGGGCGTGCGGGTGCTGCTCGTGTCCTGCGGCGCCGAGGAGGTCATCCAGGGCGGGATCTACTCGTTCGCCGAGTCGTGGTTCCCGCGGCTGGATCGCGAGCAGACGTGGTTCCTCAACCTCGACACCATCGGCTCGCCGGAGCTCGTCTCGATCGAGGGCGAGGGACCGATCGTGATGGAGGACTACCACTGGCGGTCCTTCCGCGACCTGATCGAGCGGGTCTCCTGGCGCGAGGGCGTGCCCGTCCGCCGCGGGATGCGCGCGCGCTCGAGCACCGACGCGGTGGTCCCGTCCCGCGCGGGCTACCCGACCGCCTGCCTGGTCTCGTTCGACCGCGCCAAGGCGATGCCGAACTACCACCTGCCGACGGACGTCCCGGAGAACCTGGACTACGACACGATCGCCCGCGCGGTGATCCTGGCGGAGGCCGTCGCGCGCGAGCTCGCCGGCGACGCCGGGCAGTCGGGCGTGACGACGGGCTGAGCGGGCCGGGCCTCAGGCCGGCACGGCCGCCGACCGCCCCGCGGCCTGCACCGCGGCGATCGCGCGCAGGAGCTCCGGGTTGAACGTCTGCGGCAGCATCGTCACCGCGCCGTGGGTGCCCGGGGCCTCGAACGTCGGGACGCCGCCGAGGCTCGCGGCCAGGGCGCGCTGCTTGGCCGGGGGGACCGAGGTGTCGTCGCGGGTGACGACCACGGCGGACGGGACGCTCAGCGCGCCGTTCCACGGGCGGGAGTCGAAGCGGCCGAGCTCGCGGCCCGCCTCGGCGAGCGCAACGGCCGATCCGCGCGCGAGCTCGCCGGCCTGCCAGGTCGGGGCGACGGCGCCGTCGTCACCCATCAGGGTCGTGACGCGGCGCCAGATCGCCTCGGGGGACAGGCTGAGCGCGAGCCGGAGGGCGGTCATCGCGCTCCAGAGCACGCGCAGCTTCGGCTCGGACCACTCGTTCGCGGTCGCGCAGAGGACGATCCCGGACGTCACGTCGGCGTGGTCGCGCGCGACGAGCTGCGCGACGGCGCCGCCCAGCGAGTAGCCGACGACCAGCGCCGGGGCGGCGTCGAGCTCGCGCAGGACGGCGGCGGCGTCGTCCGCGCAGTCCTGGAGCCGGAACGGGTCGGGGGAGCGCAGGCCGCGCCCGTGCCCGCGGTGGTCCAACGCGATGACGCGATGGCCGGCGTCGTGCAGGGGGTCGTAGGTCGTGTACCAGTTGAGGTCCGACGCGAACATCCAGCCGTGGAGCAGCAGGACGGCGGGGCGGTCGGGCTCGCCGGTGTCGCGGACGAAGAACTCGCCGCGGCCGGGAACGTGCAAGATCCTGCCCGGCGGCAGCGCGAGCGGGGGCTCCGGCGCGTCGTGGGGGCCGGCGTCGGCGTCGGGGGTGCGTCCGAGGCGGGAGAGGGCCGAGGCGGCGATCGAGCGGGCCATCGGGCGACGGTACCCGGCGCGGGGTGCCCGCAGTCGCCCCGGAGAACGCGGAAGGCCCGCCGATGGCGGGCCTTCCGTTCACTGCTTGCGATCCCGGCTGAAACGCCGGGGCCGCGAAAGTCGGGGTGTCTTAGATGACGTCGACGTTCGTGGCGTTGGGGCCCTTCGGGCCCGTCTCGGCGTCGAAGGAGACCTTCGCGCCCTCAGCAAGGGTCTTGAAGCCCGTGCCGTTGATGGCCGAGTGGTGGACGAAGAGATCCTTGCCGGCCTCGTCGGGCGTAATGAACCCGAAGCCCTTCTCCTCGTTGAACCACTTAACGGTGCCTGTGGCCATGTGATGTCCCTCCGTGGGGTGTTGTGTTGTGCAACGGCGCGGAGGGTGCTGATGCAACGACTGCGAACGCTGGCACTGCTTCGCCGGACCGGATGGCCCAGCACTGACGGCAAGAGCATGGCACAAATCGGCGGGAGTGCAAGACGGATCCCCTTTCGGGGACGGGCGGCGAGCCGATGCGGGCTGCTTCTCGCGTCCTCGGCGGGGCGCCGGCGGGCGTCCGTGGCGGGGGCGCCGGACCGGGACGCTCGTCACGGATAGCGTACGCCCGATGAGCACCTCCCTCTCCGGCGCGGCGGCGGCCTTCGACGGCGGGCTCCGGCCCCTGGGGTCCGGCGTCTTCGCGTGGATCCAGCCGGACGGCGGGTGGGGCGAGTCCAACGCCGGGCTCGTCGTCGGCGACGGCGCGTCGGCGGTGATCGACACCCCGTGGGACCAGCGGCTGGCCCGCGGGATGCTCGGCGCGATGGCGGAGCACACGGACGGCGCGCCCGTCCGGCTGGCGGTCAACACGCACTCCGACGGGGACCACTGGTGGGGCAACGCGGAGCTCCCGGAGAGCACGACGATCGTCACCTCGAAGGAGAGCCTCGCGGCGATGAAGGAGGAGGCGCCGCCGAAGGAGCTCGCCCGCCTGCGGCGCCTGGCGGGGATCTCCGGGAAGGTGCCCGGCCGGTCCGGCGAGATGGGCCGCTACGTCCGGTCGATGCTGGGGCCGTTCGACTTCAAGGGCGTGCAGCTGCGGCTGCCCGAGGAGACGTACGAGGGCCGCTCCACCGAGCACGTCGGGGGCCGCGCGCTCGAGCTCCGCACCGTCGGCCCCGCGCACACGCTGGGCGACCTCGTGGTCCACGTGCCCGACGCGGGCGTCGTCTTCGCGGCGGACATCCTTTTCGTCGGCGTGACCCCCGTCATGTGGGCCGGCCCGGTCTCCAACTGGATCGCGGCGCTCGACCTGCTGCTCGAGCTCGACGCGGACACGATCGTCCCCGGGCACGGACCGGTCTGCGGCCCCGACGGGGTGCGGGCGATGCGCGACTACTGGACGTGGCTGGAGGAGGCCGTGCTGATGCAGCACCGCTTCGGCCACTCCGCCCGGCAGGCGACGCTGGAGATCGTCCGCTCCGACGGGTTCGGCGCCTACCGCGACTGGCTGCTGCCCGAGCGGATGGTCATCAGCGTGACCGCGATGCTGCGGCACATGGCCGGCAAGGGCCGCGTGCCGCACACCGCGGCGATGCGCGCCGCGCTGTTCGACCAGGTGTCGATCGTCAAGCGGACGCTCGCCGAGGCCTGACCCGCAGCGTCGCCGTGCGGCGCGCCACGTGGCCGTCGGGCGCGACGTTCAGCCCCGAACCGTAGCCGCCGAGGAAGATCGAGCGGCTGGTGCTCGGGAGGACCGCGGCGCTGCCGCCGCAGCGGGCCCACGAGAGCGTGTCGGGGCGCTGCGTCGACGGCGAGACGGTCCCCGCCGGGTCCAGCGGGACGGTCGGGTCGAGGAGCCGCGCGTCGCCCCGCTCGGGCCCGATGAACGGCACCTCGCCGCCGGGAAGCGCCTGCAGGTGGGGGAGAAGTTGCCGGTGACCTCCTCCCCGCCGGGCAGCGCGTGAGGGTGCCCACGCCGCCGCCCCGCGACGACGGCCGACCGGGACTCCCGGCGCCGGACGGGACCGGAACGGGACCTCCCGACGCGCCAATCGATTGACGATCCGCGGGCGCGGGTCTACCGTCGCGCCGATGCATCGTCCCCGACCAACCGCTCCGGTCCCGGGGGCCGGTGCGTCGCGCGGCCGATCAGCGGCCGCCGTCCTCGTCCTGACGCTCCTGACGCTCCTGGCGGTCCTCGCGTCCGCCGTCCCCGCGGGCGCCGCGGTCTACCGCAGCCCCGGCTACAAGGGCACGCGCGTCGCCCCGACGACCCTGCCAGCCCCGACCCCGGCGCCCGTGCAGCTCGGCGCCGGCGAGCACCCGCAGGTGCTGGTCGACGCGGCCGGTACGGCGCACGTGATCTGGAACGAGCGGCGCGGGGACGACGCCGACGCCGTGCACTACTGCCGGCTCAAGCGCGGCGCGAAGACCTGCGACGTGCAGCAGACGCTCGTGCCCGACGGCCCCGGCGACGGGCGCCAGAGCCCGCTCTACAACTCCGAGATCGGCACCCCGCGGATCCTCGCCGTGGGCGACCAGATCGCGATCGTCACGCACCGCTACCCCAACCCGGTGCTCGCGCCGAACGGGGAGATCGAGGAGCGCAACACGTGGCTGTTCGTGTCCAACGACGGCGGCGACACGTTCTCGCCCGGCGTCCTGGCGGGCACCAACGAGGACACCGGCGAGCCGACGGTCTTCGGGCCGGTGGGCTCCCCGCGGATCGGGCTGATCTCCGACACGCAGACCGGCGGGCCGTTCTTCCAGGAGCTCAGCGGCGCCCGCTACGAGACCCGCCAGGCGGACCTCGGCGACGACGGCGTCTCCACGAGCCTGGCGCCCGTCGGCGACGCGGTGATGATGGCCACGGGCGACCTGAAGAGCACCGTCCACCTGCGGCAGTGGTCCGGCCAGGGCGAGATCTCCGACCCCGGGGCGTGGTCGGAGTCGACGCTGCCCGGCGACGACCCGCGGCTGGTCGGCGGGCCGAAGGGCCTCTTCCTGATGACCCGCCCCCCGGCCGGCGGTGACCGCCGCTACGCGGTCCGCCCGATCGCGCCCGGAGGCGCGCCCGGCACACCGGTGCCGCTGCCGGGGACGGAGAACGCGTCGGGCCGCGACCTCTTCGAGGACGCCGCCGGGCGCCTGCAGGCCAGCTGGGTCACCACCGAGGCGGACGGCGAGCGCCTGATCCGGCGCAGCGCCGCCGACGGGCGCACGTTCTCCGCCGACCAGGTCCTCCAGCACCCCGCCGAGGGGACGCGGATCCTCGGCACCGACATCGCGAGCGCGGCCGACGGCGGCGGGTTCGCGATCGCGCAGCAGGGCCCGACGCCCGGCGTCGAGGGGCCGATCATGGCCTCGATCTTCGGCACGACGTCGCCGACCGGCAAGGTCGGCCTGGGCGGCGAGCCCGGCGCCGCGCCGGGCCCCGACGTCGTCGACACCTGCCAGAAGCTCTCGTTCGGGGACGTCGACATCCAGGCGTCCGAGGGCTGCCTGCTCGGCTCGACGTCCCGGAACCTCAAGGTCTCCGAGGGCACCGTCCGGCTCAACGGCCTGGACATCGTGCCGTCCGCCGGCGTGAAGATCGTCTTCGACACGAAGGCCAAGACGATCAACACGACCGGCACCGTCCGGATCGTCGCCAACGCGCCGGGGATCCCCTCGATCACGCTCTACAAGGGCGAGCTGCACATCGACCTGAAGCTCGAGACGCAGGACCTCCTGAAGGACGACCCGTCGTCGCCGTGCAAGGGCAAGCGGCTGGCGGACCTGTCCGGGAACGTCGACCTGCTCGGCTTCCCGATCAAGGGCGGCGTGCAGATCTTCCTGACCGACGACGCGGCCTGCATCCCCCTGAACCTCGAGCTGCCCAAGGCGTTCGGCGGCATCCGCGGGTCCGCTGTCCTGCGTGCGACGAACGCCGGCGGCCTGAAGCTCGACACGCTCCACATCGGCGTCCAGCGCGCGTTCGTCGGGCCGCTCCTGATCGAGAACCTGAACGTCGACTACACGGCGGCGGGCGACCGCTGGGTCGGCGAGGCGCAGCTCGGCGTACCGCCCCAGCCGGGCGGCCTGAAGATCAAGGGTCGGGTCGTCTTCCAGGGCGGCGACTTCAAGGAGGGGTCGATCACGGTCGACCCGCCGCCGCCGGGGATCGCGCTCGGACCGTGGCCGGCGTACCTGGCCAGCGTCGGCG
Source organism: Patulibacter sp. NPDC049589 (assembly GCF_040675535.1). Taxonomy (NCBI): domain Bacteria; kingdom Bacillati; phylum Actinomycetota; class Thermoleophilia; order Solirubrobacterales; family Patulibacteraceae; genus Patulibacter; species Patulibacter sp. NPDC049589. The sequence continues at coordinate 12,867 of NZ_JBFAPC010000086.1, forward strand.
GTACCTTCGGGATCGACCCGGTGAAGATCGGCGTCAACGCGTCGGTCGGGATCCTCAACCTCGACCCCGGCAACTACGTGTTCCGGATCAACGGGCAGCTGAAGGTCACGTTCTCCGACCCGGTGGTCTTCGAGCTCCACGGCCAGGGGCTGCTCTACACGTTCCAGATCGCGAACGTGAACTTCCTGCTGAACACCGACGGCTTCCTGAGGCTCGACGGCGGGATCGACATCAACCTGATCGGCGTGTCGCTGAAGGCCGGGGTGAACCTCTTCGTCGACGTCCCCAGCCGCACGTTCTCGGCCGACGTCAAGGGCTCCGGCTGCATCGCGGGCCTCTGCGTCTTCGGCGCCGAGGCCGTGATCTCCAGCAAGGGGCTCGGGGTCTGCGTGACCGACCTCGTCGACCACGGCGCGGGCTACCGCTGGGGCGACGCGATCACCGACGTCGACATCGACCTGCTGTCCTGCCACATGTCCCGGTACCGCGTGGAGCCGCCGCCGGGGGCGGGGCGCGTGGTGCCGGTCGCGCCGGACGGCGGGGGGAGCGGGGGCGCGGCGGACGCCGGCGGGGCCACGGCCGCGGACGGCGCCGGCGGGCGCGCGTCGTCGTCGGGGACGACGGCCACCGCCCGCGCCGCGACGTCCGGGGACGGGAGGACGGCCACCACGCGCGCCGTGACGCCGGGGGGCGGGGGGACCGCCACGACCCGCGCCGTCCCGCCGGGCGGGGCCGCCGTGGCGATCCCGAAGGGGACGACCGTCGAGAACCTCCGCGTCGAGGGCGTCGGCGGCGCCCAGACCCGGGTGGCGCTCGTCTCGCCGTCCGGCGCGCGGATCGAGCCGACGACCGACCCGAAGGCGAAGGGCGCGAAGGCCGTCGCCGCCTACCCGGAGGGCGGCAAGCGCTCGTTCGTCGGCCTGCAGGACCCGGAGGCCGGCGTCTGGCAGGTCGTGCCGCTCGACGGGCAGCCGGCGATCGCGCGCGTCCTCCAGGCCCACGCGGTGCCGCCGCCGCGCGTCACCGCGAAGGTCGGCGGGAAGGCCCGCAAGCGGACCCTGAGCTACCGCGTCACCGCCGGGAACGACCTGCGGACGACGTTCGTGGAGACCGGCCCGGCGGGCTCGCGCAAGCTCGGCGTCGCCAAGGGCGCGAAGGGGACGCTGAAGTTCTCCCCGGCGCCGGGGAAGGCCGGGAAGCGGCGGATCGAGGCGATCGTCGAGCGCGGCGGGATCCCCGAGCTGCGGACGACCGTCGCGAGCTACCGGGCGCCCGCCACCGGCCGGCCGGGGCGCGTCCGCGGCGTGCGCCTCAAGCGCGGCCGGCACTCGCTGCGGGTGACGTGGAAGCGGGCGGACGGGGCGCGGCGCTACGCCGTCCGCGTCGACCTGCCCGACGGTCGCCGGATCCTGAAGATCACGAAGCCGGCGCGGCTGACGCTGACGGGCCTGCCGCGCCGCGGGGCGATCACGGTGCGGATCAGCGGCCGCGACGACCGCGGGAAGGCGGGGAAGACGGCGCGGGCGACGGCGCGGTAGCGTCGCGCCATGCCCCTCGTGCTGCCCGCGACGACGTGGATCGAGCCGGGGGCGCGCCGGCGCGCCGGCGACGAGGCCGCGGCGCTGGGGCGCTCGCGCGCGCTGCTCGTGACCGACGACTTCATCGCCCGCAGCGGCGTCGCGGCCGAGATCGCGGGGGTGCTCGGGGCGGCCGGCCTCGCGGTCGCGATCTTCGACGGCGTCGAGCCCGACCCGACCGACGCCGCGGTCGACGAGGGCCGCGCCGCGCTGGTGTCGCACGAGGCCGACGTCGTCGTCGCGGTCGGCGGCGGCAGCGTCCTGGACGCGGCGAAGACGATCGCCGTGCGCGGCGGCAACCCCGGTCCGTTGCGGCAGTACATGGGCTACCAGCAGCTGCAGGGCGCCGGCCTGCCGGTGATCGCGATCCCGACGACGGCGGGGACGGGCAGCGAGGCGACGCGCGTCGTCGTCATCACCGACACGTCGACGGACACGAAGATGATGCTGCTGGACGACCGGCTGTGCCCGACCGTCGCGCTCGTCGACGTCGAGCTCAGCGCCACGATGCCGCGGCCGCTGACCGCGCACGTCGGGGTCGACACGCTGACCCACGGCATCGAGGCCTACGTCTCGGCCAAGGCGACCGACGAGACCGATCCGCTGGCGATCGCCTGCGTCCAGCGCTGCGGCCTGCACCTCGAGGCCGCGTGGCGCGACGGCGACGACCTCGAGGCCCGCGCCGGGATGGCCCGCGCGGCCTACGAGGGCGGGGCCGCGTTCGCCAACGCCTCGGTCTGCCTGGTCCACGGGATGAGCCGCCCGCTCGGCGCCGTCTTCCACGTCCCGCACGGGCTCTCCAACGCGGTGCTGCTGCCGGCGGTCACCGCGTTCTCGCTGCCGGGCGCGCCGGACCGCTACGCCGGGGTCGCCCGGGCGCTGGGGCTGGCGTACGGGGAGGACGACACCGACGCGGCCGGCCAGGCCCTCCTACGCGGCCTGGAGGACCTCAACCGCCGCCTCGAGGTCCCGCGGCTGCGCGACCTGCCCGGTGTCGACCGCGCGACCTTCGACGCCGCCTTGCCGAAGATGGCCGCCGACGCCCTGGCGTCCGGCAGCCCCGACCGCAACCCGGTGGTGCCCGCGGCGGAGGAGATCGAGGAGCTGTACCGCCGGGCGTGGTGAGGGGGCGGTCCTACGTCCCGGGGTCGGCCGCGAAGACGCGGGCCCACGCCCGGACGTCCTCCGAGGACGCCCGGGTCGGCCCGACGAGGTCGTCGACGTCGCCCGTGCAGATCCGGCTGAGGTCGGCGAGGTCCCACGCGGGGTCGCCGACGAACGGCGTGGGGTCGATGACGACGAGCCCGCGGTCGGCGAGCAACAGGTTGCCGGGGTGGAGATCGCCGTGCAGGAGGACCGCGGGACCGCGGCGGCGCGCGAGCGCGAGAGCCTGGTCCCGCCGATGCGCCCAGGCGGTCCCGCGGCGGGTCGCGTGGTCGAAGATGCGGTCGATCCGGGAGGCGAGCGTCGGCGTCCCCGCGGGTGCCTCGATCGCGTGGAGCGCGCCGACCAGCCGCCCGGCCTCCCCCGTGGTGATCGGCCGGTCGACGGGGCGGAGCGCCTCGAGTCGGAGGGCGCCGGGCACCTCGTCGAGCAGCCGGACGCACCGGTCGGTCGGCGCGTAGAGCCGCAGGGCGGCGGCCTCCTCGCCGCTCCGGCGCTCGTCCGGGGTCAGCTTGAGGACGCCCCGATCGGTCCGGAGGAGCACCGCGGTGTTGCCGCGGTCGATCGGCTCGATCGTCGTGACGCCCCACCGCTCGGCCAGCGACGCGATGCGCTCGGGGAGGGTCTCCCACCACGGGACGACGAGATCGGCGCCGTGACGGACGAGGAGGCGCCGAAGCACGGAGTCGGGCACGCGCACGACGCAACCGTATCCGGGGGCGCGGGGGCCGGCCGCGTCCGGCGGGGACGCTGGCCCGGCGTCCCACGCGGCACGCGGTGCCGGGCGCCCGCGGCCGGGCTGGCGCACGAGTGCCGCTCAGCCGCCGGGCGCGCCGGGCGCGGCGGGCCCGGGCACCGGCTACCGCGCCATGCCGGCGAGCAGGACGTCGGCGAGCGCGTCCGCGTAGGCGCCCACGTCGACCTGCGGATGGCTGTCGACGTAGGCGAGCATCGCGTCGATCGCCCCCTGGTAGGTGACGGCCATGACCCGGGTGTCGAACGGGCGCAGGGAGCCCTCCTCCTGACCGCGCCGGAAGAGCGTCTCCTGCGCCAGGTAGGTGCCCTCGTAGTCGCCGAGGTCGAAGGCGGGCGAGCCGTCGGCGGTCCGCAGGCTGTGGATGATCTGGTTCACCGCCCGCAGCTCCTCGCGGTGCGTCCCGCTGAGCGCCGCGGCCCGTCGGATCGCGGCCCGGATCACGTCGGGCACCGGGGCGGTGAGGTCCAGCTCGGCGGCGATCGCGTCGCGCAGGGCCTCGACCGTGCCGATCACGGCCTGGCGCATCAGGTCGTGCTTGTCGGCGAAGTACCGCCAGAGCAGGCCCTTCGAGACTCCCGCCCGCGCCGCGATCGCGTTCGCGGACGCCCCGTCGAAGCCGCCCTCGGCCACGACGAGGATGGTCGCCCGGATGATCTGCGCGCGCCGCACGTCCTCGCCCAGGCGCCGGCGCGGGGCGGCCGCCGGGCCGCCCGGGGTGGCCGGCCGGGCCTCGCCGGGGGCGTCCGGGTCGGAGAGGGCGTCCTCGCCGCGAGCCGCGGCCATCAGGCGGGCCGGCCGGGGCGGACGACGACCGGGAGCGCCATCAGGCGGGCCGGCCGCGGCGGACGACGACCGGGAGCGCCATCAGGCGGGCCGGCCGCGGCGGACGACGACGGCCAGGAGCGTCATCAGGGCGGCGACGGCGACCATCTCGACCCGCATCCAGTCCGGGAACGTGCCGGGGAGCGCGGCCTCCACGACGTTGACCACCAGCAGCACGACGGCGATGACGGCGAGCGCGCGCAGGGCCCGCCTGCTGCCGTGGCGGGCGGCGCGCAGCCGCAGCGGCAGCAGCACGGCGAACGCGGCGACGATCGCGGCGTGGCCCCACGCGTCGTCGGTGGCCAGCCGCGGCGACGCGGAGGACAGGACCGCCAGGGCGACGATCGTTGCGGCGGTGACGGCGACGTAGAGCCGGATCACCTGCGCCGCGGCGCCGAGGTCGGGGGCGACCTGCGGCCCCGCGTGGGTGGTATTGACCATGCAGTCAATAATGACGACTGATGACCGAGTGGTCAATAGGGCGTTGGCTGTCCCGACGATCGGGGGGTCGGATCGCGGAGATGTTGCATCCACCGTCTCGGCGTGTACGTAGTTGTCGGTAGCGGTTGCTGCAGACGCCGCTGGTTGTACGGTTCGGCCCCCGCTGAGCGCCCGCGCGCGCCGAGGTACGACGGAACGCATCGCGTTCCCCACTGGTTCGGGCCCTCGACGACGGTCGAGGGCCCGAGTCGTTCCCGGGGTGGTTCGGCGGATGGGTGCCGGGCGGGCCTGCTGGCGGGTGCGCGGTGCGCCGGGCGGTCGCCGGTTCGTCTTCGCGGTTCGTCGTCGGGCGTGGGCGCTCGTCCGCCGAGCGTGGCGGGGCGTCCACACGAGGCCGCCCCCGTGGTCGAGAGTGCGCTGCGCCTCCTCCAGGAAGGAGCAGCGCACTCTCGATGGCCGACGCCCGCCCCGCTGCCGCCCCGACCCGCCAGAACCGCCCTCCGGCCGCGGAGCCGCCCTCCGACCCGGGAGCCGCCCTCCGACCGCGGAGCCGCCCCACGACCCGGGAGCCGCCCTCCGGCCGCGGAGCTGCCCCACGACCCGGGAGTCGCCCCACGACCCCGGAGCGCCCGCCCAACTTCCGGGCCGCCTCCGACCCTCCCGCCCCTCAGTCCCCCGCGACCAGCCGCTGCGACTTCGCCCGCGTCTTCGCCGTGCGGACCGCCGCGCGCAGGGCCTCGATGTCGTAGACGCCGTGGTGCCGGCGGCCGTTGATGAAGAACGACGGGGTGCCGGACACGCCGCTCTCGTCCGCGCTGTCGACGTCGCGCTCGATGCGCTTGAGGTACCGGCGCTCGCGCAGATCGCTCGTGAAGCGCTCGACGTCGAGGCCGAGCTCCCGGGCGTGCCCGATCAGGTCCTTCGGCGTGAGCTGCTCCTGGTGCTCGTAGAGGCGGTCGTGCATCTCCCAGAACGCACCCTGGGCGGCCGCGGCCTCCGACGCCTCGGCGGCCATCTGCGCGTGCGGGTGGACGTCCGCCAGCGGCAGGTGGCGGAAGACGTAGCGCAGGTGGTCGGCGCCGGCGTTGGCCATCAGCTCGCGGATCGTCGGCTCCGCGCGGCCGCAGAACGGGCACTCGAAGTCCGCGTACTCGACGACCGTGACGATCGCGTCCGGGTCGCCGCGGACGTGGTCGCGGGCCGGGTCGACGTCGTCGGCGAGGTCGATCAGGGTCTCGGCGACGTTGCCCAGCTGCCGCGCGCGCATCTGGGCCGGCAGGCGGCGCGTGATCGCGAACGCGACCCACGCGGTGACCGGCGAGACGATCGCCGACGCGAGGATGCCGATCTTCGCCTGGTCCAGCAGCTCGCCGTCGTGGAAGGCGAGCGTCGCGATCAGCAGCGACAGCGTGAAGCCGACGCCGGCCGCCGCGCCGGCGCCGGTGAGGATCGGCCACGTGACCGCGGGCCGGGTGCCGCCGAGGACCTTGCGGCTGGCCAGGAAGGACGCCCCGACGATGCCGATCGGCTTGCCGACGACGTAGCCCAGGAAGATGCCGAGCGTGATCGAGGAGCCCGCCGCGGCGGAGAGGACGTCCCCGTCGATCGCGATGCCCGCGTTGGCGAGCGCGAACAGCGGCACGATCACGTAGGTCGTCCACGGGTGCAGGCTGTGCTGGAGCCGCTCGTTCGGCGAGATCGCGCCGGCGATCTTGCGCTGGGCCGCGGTCGCGAGCTCGACGGTCGGCTGCTCGCGGAAGGACCGGGTCAGCTCCGTCGCGCGCTCGAGGTCGTCGCGGTTGGGCGGGTAGGACGTCGTCACCAGGCCGATGGCGAGGCCCGAGATCACGGGGTCGACGCCGGACTGGAACATCGCGAGCCACATGCCGATCCCGACGCCGACGACCAGCGGCGTCCGGCCGCGCGGCACGTAGCGCAGCGCGATCAGGATCGCGAAGAGGAGGATCGCGATCCCGAGGGCGACGAGGGAGACGTCCTCGGAGTAGAAGATGCCGATCACCGCGAGCGCGACGAGGTCGTCGACGACGACCATCGTCAGCAGGAAGACCCGCACGCGGACGGCGGCCGCCGGGGTGACGATCGCCAGCGCGCCGAGCGCCAGGGCGGTGTCGGTCGACATCGCCGCGCCCCAGCCCTCCTGGCCCGGGCCGCCGGCGTTGAAGAGGAAGTAGATGCCGACGGTGCAGGCCATGCCCCCGACCGCGGCCATCACCGGGATGGTCAGGCGGGCCCGCTCGCGCAGCTCGCCCTGGTCGAGCTCGCGCTTGGCCTCGAGCCCGACGACGAGGAAGAACAGCGCCATCAGGCCCTCGTTGACCCAGCCGCGCAGGTCGGTGTGCAGCGCGTGGTCGCCCAGCGTGATCGAGAGGTCGGTCTCCCAGACGTGCTCGTAGGAGTCCGGCCACGGGGAGTTCGCCCAGATCAGCGCGGCGATGGCGGCGAGGACGAGGACGACGGCGCCGCCGGTCTCCGCCTGCAGGAACCCGCGGACCGGGGCGGCGAGGTTGCGCGCCCACGCGGTGCGCTGCGGCGGGGTCGGGTCGGCTGATGGTCGAGGGTCCAGTCGCACCCCTCCGAGGGTAGTCGGCGCCCGGTGGGGTCCCGATGCGCCGGGGGGATGGGGCGGCGGGACGGTCGATGTCCCGATGGCGGTGCCGCGGCGCGTCCGGGCGGAGCGTTCCCGCTCCGACGGGCCGCGACGGCGGGCATGTCACGGTTGTCGGAACGCGCCCTCCGCCCTAAGGTCGGCTGCGCGACCAGAGGACCACTGACCATGACCCCGATCACCCGCGGCTTCCGCGGCCGCCGTCCGGACGTCGACCCGTCCCGGATCCCGCCCGGGCAGCACCACGAGCGCGGCTTCCCCGTGCTGACGGCCGGCCCGACGCCGAAGGTCGACACGGCCACGTGGACGTTCGAGATCGGCGGCCGCACCGACCGCGACGCGATCTTCACGTGGCAGGACCTGATGGCGCTGCCGCAGGAGACGTTCACCGTCGACATCCACTGCGTCACGACGTGGACGAAGCTCGACACCGGCTGGACCGGGGTCTCGGTCGACGCCCTCCTCGACGGGATCTCGCCGCGGTCGGAGTGGGTCACGATCCGCTCCTACGGCGGCTACACGACGAACCTGCCGCTGGCCGACCTGACCGACGGCAAGGCGTGGGTCGTCCACACCTTCGACGGCGAGCCGCTCGAGCCCGCCCACGGCGGCCCCGCGCGGCTCCTGGTCCCACACCTGTACTTCTGGAAGAGCGCCAAGTGGGTGCGCGGCCTGACCTTCACGCCGTCCGAGGAGCCCGGCTTCTGGGAGGAGAACGGGTACCACCGCCGCGGCGACCCGTGGCGCGAGCAGCGGTACTGGAGCGACTGATCCCCGCCCCGGACCCCCAGCCCCCGCTCCCCGGGCCGCAGACCCCGGCCGAGCACGAGACGGCCGAGGCGGTCGCGGCACCCCCGCGCCCGTCCGTCGACTGGCGCCTCGTCACGGTGATGGAGACCGTGCGCGAGACGCCGCGCACCACGACCCTCGTCCTCGACGCGCCCGGCTGGCCCGGCCACCGCGCCGGCCAGCACGTCGACTTCCGCCTGACCGCCGAGGACGGGTACCAGGCGCAGCGCTCGTACTCGATCGCCTCGGCTCCGGAGGACCCCGAGCTGCGGGTCACGGTCGACCGGCTGGAGGACGGCGAGGTCTCGCCGTTCCTCGTCGACGACGTCCTCGCGGGCGACCAGCTCGAGCTGCGCGGCCCGATCGGCGGGCCGTTCACGTGGTCGGTCGACGACGGCGGACCGCTGCTGCTGCTCGCGGGCGGCTCCGGGATCGTGCCGCTGATGGCGATGCTCCGCCACCGCGCCGCCCGCGGGTCCGAGGTCCCGGCGCGCCTGCTGCACTCCGTGCGCGCCCCCAGGGACGCGATCTTCCGGCGCGAGCTGCTCGGGCTCTCCGGTCCGTCCGCCGCAGGCCCCGGCACCGCGTCGCTCGACGTCCGCTGGACCTTCACCCGCGCCGCGCCGCCGGACTGGGACGGCTTCTCCGGCCGGATCGACGCGGCGATGCTCGAGGCGTTCGAGCCCGCCGGCCCGCCCGGGTCCTCGGGCACCGCGCCCGCCGGCCGCGCGCACGACCCGGACGCGCTGGTCTTCGTCTGCGGGCCGACGCCGTTCGTCGAGACCGCGGCCGAGCTCCTCGTCGCCCGCGGCCACGATCCCGGCCACGTCCACACCGAGCGGTTCGGGCCGACATGAGCCGGCTCGCCGATCGCGCCGGGCGGGCCGTGCGCCGGACGTCCGGGCCTGCCGCGCCGCCGCCGCGCCGACCCGCCGGCGGCCGGCCACCCGGCTCGCCCGCCCCGCGCCGCCCCGCCGGCGGCCGGCCACCCGGCCCGTCCGCCCCGCACCCCACGTCCCACCACCCCCACGAGACGAGCACCACCGCCCGATGAGCACCCCGTCCTCTCCGCCCCGCCGCCCCGCGATCGTCGTCGTCGACGACGAGCCGGCCGTCCTGGCCGCGGTCTCGCGCGACCTGCGCCGGGGCTTCGGCGAGCGCTTCCGCATCGTCCGCGCGGGCTCCGGCCCCGAGGCGCTCGGCCTGCTGCGCGAGCTGCGCACCCGCGGCGACCAGGTCGCCCTGCTCGTCGCCGACCAGCGGATGCCGGGGATGTCCGGCACCGAGTACCTCGTCGAGGCCCGCAAGCTCGTCCCCGACGCCAAGCGCGTGCTGCTCACCGCCTACGCGGACACCGAGGCCGCGATCTCCGCGATCAACGAGGTCGCGCTGGACTACTACCTGCTGAAGCCGTGGGACCCGCCGGAGGAGCAGCTCTTCCCGGTCGTCGAGGATCTGCTGACGACGTGGGAGTCCGGCGCGGCGCTCGACGCCGGCGGCGTGCGCGTCATCGGCCACCGCTACTCCAAGGCGTCGCACGACCTGCGCGACTTCCTGGCCCGCAACCGCGTCCCGGCCCGCTGGCTCGACGTCGAGCGCGACGGCGAGGCCCGCGAGCTGCTGTCCGTCATCGGCGTCGGCCAGGACTGCCTGCCGGTCGCGCTCCTGGAGGACGGCGGCGTGATGGAGAAGCCGACGATCCTCGAGCTCGCCGAGCGGCTCGGCGTGTCGAGCACCCCGACCCAGGAGCACTACGACCTGGTCATCGTCGGCGGCGGGCCCGCCGGGCTGGCGGCCGCGGTCTACGGCGCGTCGGAGGGCCTGAAGACCGTGCTCGTCGAGCGTGAGGCGCCGGGCGGGCAGGCCGGCCAGTCGTCGCGGATCGAGAACTACCTGGGCTTCCCCGCCGGGCTCTCCGGGTCCGACCTGGCGCGCCGCGGCACCGACCAGGCACGGCGCCTGGGGGCCGAGCTGCTGACGGTGTCCGACGCGGTCAAGCTCCGCGTCGAGGGCGCCGGCCGCTTCGTCGACCTCGGCAGCGGCGCGTCGCTGTCGGCCACCTGCGTCGTCGTCGCCTCCGGCGTGTCGTACCGCCAGCTCGAGGCCCCGGGCTTCGCCGAGCACACCGGCGCGGGCATCTACTACGGCGCCGCGCTGACCGAGGCGCGTGCGTGCTCCGACCAGCACGTGGTCGTCATCGGCGGCGCCAACTCCGCCGGTCAGGCCGCCGTGTACTTCTCCGGCTACGCGCGGAAGGTCACGATGCTCGTGCGCGGCCCCGACCTCGAGCGGTCGATGTCGCACTACCTGATCGAGCAGCTCGCGGCCCTGCCCAACGTCGAGGTCCGCACCTGTACGTCGGTCGTCTCGGCGGAGGGCGAGGACGGGCACCTCGCGCGGCTGACGGTGCGGATGACGCCGAAGGCGACGACCGGCCCCGCGGGCGGCGGCGTCGCGACCGAGCCGGCGGTGCTCGAGGAGACGATGGACGTCGACGCGTGCTTCGTCTTCATCGGCGCGCAGCCGCGGACCGACTGGCTCGACGGCGTCGTCGCCCGCGACGAGCGGGGCTTCATCCTGGCGGGATCCGACGCCCAGACCGCGGGCTGGGCGCTCCCGCGGGAGCCGTACCTGCTGGAGACCACGGTCCCCGGCGTCTTCGTGGCCGGCGACGTGCGCGCCCGGTCGATCAAGCGGGTCGCGAGCGCCGTCGGCGAGGGGTCGATGTCGGTCTCGCTGGTCCACCAGTACCTCGTGGAGGGGTGAGCGGCATGACCGAGCAGTGGACGGCCTACGGCGGACGGATCGAGGTGGGCGACGGGCCTCCCGGCGCGGCGGCGAACGGCACGACCGCCGCCGGCGTGGCGGGTGCGGATGTGCGTGAGCTCGGGGCGGCTGTCGATGAACCTCGCGAACGCGTCGCTCTTGAAGCACGGCCCGTTGTCGG
>NZ_JBFAPC010000087.1:0-4810 GCF_040675535.1 Patulibacter sp. NPDC049589
GGCGCGACCTGCGGCGCCTCGACCGCCGGCTGCGCGGCCTGACGCCGCCGCTGCTGCCGCTGGCCGGGCTGCTGGGCGGCGGCGCCGTGACGGCGGGCGTCGGGACGAAGTCCGCGGTGGTGGGTGTCGCGGCGCTCGCGATCGCGTCGGGCGGGGCGATCGTCGTCGAGCAGCACCGCGCGGGCCCGGGGGATCCGGCGCCGGGGCGCGTCGACGCGACGTACGTCGGCAAGCGCAGCGTCCGGCGCGGCGGGGCGCTGCCCCCGGGGACCTACGCGGTCACGGCCCGGGTCCGCGTCCCCGCGGGCGTGCCGGCGCCGGGGAAGGCCCGCACGGTGACGCTGACCTGTCCGGGGACGACCCGGACGGCGCAGAACCTCGGCATCCCCGGTGGCGTGCCGTCGGGACTCGAGGGCGCCACCCAGGGCGGCAAGGCGGGCCTGGGCGAGCGGAGCACCACCCTGTACTTCCCGTCGACGCGCCTGCCGCGCCCGGTGACGTTCACGGCCGGCGTGCTGTGCCGGAGGCCCGACCGCAACGGGTCGCTCGTCGCGGATCCGCGTCCCACGCGTCCGGGCGAGACCCCGATGGTCACGATCCCCGGGTCGCACTACGTGCACTACCGCCCCGGAGGGGTGATGGTGGGGACGCTGAGCGGCCGTCAGCCGGTCTCGGTCCGCCGGTTCTCGCGGAGTCGGACGTGGGCGCTCGTCGTCGCCGACGCCCGGCACATCCGCGGCTGGGTGCTGACGACGTACCTGCGGCCGCGCTGAGCGCGGCCGCGTGGTCCGGACGGGCCGGCGTGGCCTGCCGCCGGTGTCCGCGCCGGCCGGAGCCGGAACGGGCGGGCGGCGCGTCGTCGCGCCCCGCCCGGGTGCTCCGGCTAGTTGCCGATCTCGCCGGTGATGGCGGCGGGGCCCTCGCCGGTGCGGCCCTCGTTCTCGTCCTGGGCGCCGACGAGGATGGCGATCTTGCCGGAGTGCTGGTTGTCGCGCATGAGCTGGTGGACGTTGGCGGTCTCCTCGAAGCCGACCGTCTTCCAGAGCACCGGCTTGACCTTGCCCTCGGCGATCAGGGCGTTGGCCTTCATGCACTGGTACGCGTTGGCGAAGTGGGAGCCGATGATCTCCTTCTGCTTCATCCACAGGTACCGGACGTCGAAGTCGAGCGTGTAGCCGGAGGTGGCGCCGCAGATGACGACCTTGCCGAACGGCTTCACGGTGAAGACGGAGGTCGGGAAGGTGGCCTGGCCGACGTGCTCGAAGACGATGTCCGGCGCGTCGCCGAGGAGCTCCTTGACCTTCTTCGAGAACGCGCGGGAGTGGCCGAAGCGCTCCTTCTCCTGCTCCGGCGTCTCGGTGCCGGTGCGCATCATGCCCTTGAAGTCGCCCCGGTTGATGTACCCGACCGCGCCGAGCTCCTTGACGAGCTGGCCCTTCTCCTCGGAGGAGACGACGCCGACGCACTCCGCGCCGGCCGCGAGGCAGAGCTGGATCGCGAAGACGCCCAGGCCGCCGGCCGCACCCCAGATCAGGACCTTGTCGCCGGCCTTGATCTGCCCGCGGTCCATCAGCATCCGGTAGGCCGTGAAGTACGTCAGGCCGTAGGACGCGGCCTCGGCCCAGGAGAGGTGCGCGGGCTTGGGCAGCAGCTGCTGCGCCTGGACCTTGCAGAACTCGGCGAAGGAGCCCCAGGTGGTCTCGTAGCCCCAGATCCGCTGCGACGGCGCGGCCATCGGGTCGAGGCCGTGGACCTCGACGTCCTCGTAGGACGCCTGGTTGCAGTGCACGACGACCTCGTCGCCGACCTTCCAGCGGGTGACGCCGTCGCCGACCTTCCAGACGATGCCGGACGCGTCGGAGCCGCCGATGTGGTGGCCGTACTCGGGGTGGTCGCCGTACTTGAAGACGGAGACCGGCTGGCCGAGGGCGGCCCAGACGTTGTTGAAGTTCACGCCGGCGGCCATCACGCGGACGATCACCTCGAACGCGCCGGGCTGCGGGACCTCGACCTCCTCGAGCTGGATCGCGTCCTTGGGCTCCCCAAGGCGGTCCTCCCGGATGGCCCAGGCGGACATCGTCGCGGGCAGCTCGCCAGGGGCCGTGCGCGCGGTGTGCAGGTCAGTGAGGTCGACGGACATCGGCGGAACCCTACCCACCGAACGGGGGGACCGGACGGCCGCCCGCGCCACCGTAGGAGATCCCGCCAGGGGAGGACGGGCGTCCTGCGTACGGTGGAGCCCTACGGGGCTCGGTATACCAGCGGCGGGCCGTCTCCGGGAGGGTCCGGCGGCGCCCCCGGAGGGGGCTAGGGGAGCAGCAGCTCGCCGTCGGAGCTCTTGCGGGTCTTGCCGACCTTCAGCTTGCCGGACGCGATGCCGAGGCCGACCTGCAGCCGCCAGGTCCCCTTGGTCACGGTGGCCTGCAGCGCGGCGACGCCGCCGGGCGGGATCGCGCTGTTGGTGCTGCGCGTCGGGGCGCCGCCGGCGGCGATCGCCGGGGCGAGCGTCGCCGTCACGGCCTTCGACGACTGGTTGGAGATCACCAGCCGGATCGGGCCGCCGCCGACGCTGCCCGGAGAGACGTTGACGCCGCGGTCGGTGATCGCGGCGCTGATCTGCAACGTCTGCGGAGGGCGTGAGCCGTTGGGCTTGTCGTCCTGCGACACCCGCCCGCAGGCCGTGAGGCCGCCGGCGGCGACCAGGGCGCTGCTCATGAGGACGATCGAACTGCGGGCGTGCATCGCTTCCGGGCTCTCCAGGTTCGGTCGCGGCAGGGGCCGCGGACGATCGGTCGCAACCCTACCCGAGGTCGGGTTCGCTGTCCGATCGATCCCGTGGGGCTCAGGCCGTCGAGCCGTGCGCGGCGCGCGAGAACGGCAGCGCGACCACGCGGGCGGACGTCGGACCGCCCTCGGTGGGCCGCAGGGTGACTGTCTCCAGCGGCTCGACCTCGCGCCGCACGAGCGCCAGCGCGATCGGTCCGAGGGCGGGGGAGTCCACGCTCGTCGTGACCCGTCCGAGCTCGCGCCCGTCCTGGACGATGACGGTGCCGACGGGCACCGGGCGCTCGAGCTCCAGGCCCCGCAGGTGGCGGTTGGGTCGGCCGCGCCAGTGCAGGCGGGCGACCGTCTCCTGGCCGACGTAGCAGCCCTTCGTGAAGCTGACCGCGCGCTCGACGATGCCCGCCTCGGCGGGCATCACGGACTCGTCCATCTCGTGGTGCAGCCGCGGGCGACCGGCCTCGACGCGGGCGACCTCGGCCGCCGACGCGTCGACGGGGACCGCACCGCGTGCGATCAGGGCGGCGCGGACGGTCTCCGTGTCGGCGGCGGCCGGCAGGACGTCGACGCCCGCGGCGGTCCGCACGAGCCGGACCGTCGTACCGTCGATCGTGCCGGCGGCCGTCGCGTGCTCGTCGGTCCCCAGGCCGTCGGCGGCGGCGCCGAGGGCCGCGGCCGTCCGCGGTCCGGCGAGCGAGAGCAGCCCGAGCTGGAGGGTCCGCTTGTGCAGCTCCACGTCGTAGCCGACGAGGTGCCGGCGGAGGTGGTCGAAGAGCGCCTGCAGCCCGCTGCGCTCGCAGAGCAGGAGCAGCTCGACGTGGTCCTCGTCGCCGACGTGGGCGATGCGGAGGTCCGCGACGATCTTGCCCTTCGGGGTCAGGAGCGCCGCGTAGGTCCCGTCGCCGGGCTCGAGGCCCTCGACGTCCGCGGTGACCTGACCGGTGAGGAACGAGCGGGCCTCGTGCCCGGTCAAGGCGAGCTTGCCGGCCTCGGAGCGATCGAGCAGGCCCACGCCGGACGTGAGCTCGCGGTAGCCCGCGGCGACGATCGCCGGGTCGGGCGGATCGACGGCCGTGGAACCGGCCGCCGTGGCGTGGTCCTGGGGCATGTCGGGCATCGATTCGAGCGTAGCGCCCGGCCGCCGCGGGCCCGTCGAATGGCCCACTCGGGGCGGTCGTCGCGCGAGGACCGTGCCACCCCGACCGCTAGAGTGCAGGCCGATGTCGCTCGCCAAGAACTTCCAGCGGGTCCTGGACTCGCTGCCCGACGACTGGACGGACCTCTCGCTCGATCTGCGGATCGTCGACGAGGACCGCTACGTGGAGGCGGCCACGTACGTCACCACGACGTGCAACGCCCAGCCGTACTCGCGCCACGACTGGCACTGGCGCCTGCTCGTCGCCCACCGGTTCGGCCACGCGGCGGCGCCGACGGCGGTGCTGTCGGCGCTGTCGCTGCTCGACGCCGCCGGCATCACGGGCGAGATCATCGTCCGCGACGTGCGCGTCGGACGGGCCGAGGTGGAGCCCATGTGGGGCCGGGGCGAGACCGCCCGCCAGGAGTTCCGCCGGCTTCGCGCCCACTGACGGCGCGGGGTATCGACGTGCGCATCGCCGTCGTGGTCCCCGACCTGCTGTTCGGGTCGCAGGCCATGGAGATCGTGAAGGCCGCGGGGCACGACCCCGAGCTGACGTCGGACATCGACGGGCTCGTCGCGCTGTTGGCGGCCGAGGACTTCGCCGCCATCGTCGCCGACCTCAGCGTCGACGGGGTGGAGCGGGCGGAGGCCATCGCCGACGTCCGCCCCGCCGGCGTCCCGGTGCTGGCGTGCTTCCCGCACGTCGACCCCGAGGTCCGCGCCGTCGCGCTGGAGGTCGGCCTCGACCAGGTCGTCCCCCGCTCGCGCCTGGCGCGCGAGGGCGGCCAGCTGCTGAACGCCCTGCTCGACGGGTAGGGCCGGCCGGGGGTCGGTCGGGGGTCGGGGGTCGTCCGTGTGGCCGGCCGGCGGCCGGGACCAGACTCGGTACCC
>NZ_JBFAPC010000087.1:4908-23901 GCF_040675535.1 Patulibacter sp. NPDC049589
CTCCCAGGAAGGTTTGCTGGCGACGGTGCCGCGGTCGGTCGGCGTGCGGTCTCGGCCGGTCACCGTCACCAGATTTGGTACCTCCCAGGAAGGTTTGCTGGCGACGGTGCCGCGGTCGGTCGGCGTGCGGTCTCGGCCGGTCACCGTCACCAGATTTGGTACCTCCCAGGAAGGTTTCCTGGCGACGGTCTCGCGGTCGGTCGGCGTGCGGTCTCGGTCGGCGGTCGTCACCAGATTTGGTACCTCTCAGGAAGGTTTGCTGGCGACGGTGCCGCCGCCGGTCGTCGTGCGGTCCCGGCCGGTCACCGTCACAGATTCGGTACCTCCCAGGAAGGTTTCCTGGTGGGCACGCCGGCGCGCGCCCGCCCGCCCGGCCGCTCAGCTGCCGGGCGCCCGCGACCAGATCAGGGCGTCGACGTCCGGGGCCTTCTTCGTGATCCCGACCTTCGCCTCCCACGCGGCCCAGGTGCGCAGCTCGGCGCGGGGGAGCGTGCCCGTGCGGCCGACGGGGTCGACGAACGCCGGCTTGACGGCCTCGAGCTGCTGCTCCGTCGTCGCCGGGTCGATGCTGCGGTCGCCCGAGCCGGTGCGCAGCGCGTCGATGGCCTCGTCGTCCTGACCCTTCGGCGTGGACGCGACGGCCTCGTAGCCCGCCGCCGTGGCGCGGGCGAAGGACTCGATCTCGTCGCCGCGGGCGGTCAGGGTCTTCGGCGTGGCGACGATCAGGAGCTCCGGGTAGACCGGTGCGCCGTAGGCGTCCAGGCGGAAGACGCGGGTCTTCGGCCGGCGGGCCTTCAGTGCGACGCCCTCGGCGTTCCAGAAGCCGATCGCGGCGGCGACCTTGCCGCTGATCACCGACGCGACGGCCTCGAAGCCGATCGTCGCGCGCTGCACCTTCGCGGGGTCGCCGCCGTCGCCGCGGACGATCTGGTCGAGCGCTGCGTCGTCGCTCGGCAGGCCCGTGACGCCGACGGTCTTGCCCTGCAGGTCCCGCGGGCGCTTGACGGACGGGGACGCAAGGACGGCCGCGAGCGGACGCTGGACGATCGCCCCGACGGCGACGAGGTCGGCGCCGCCCTGGCGCGCGAGGGCCAGGTCGTGGATGTCCATGACGGCGAGGTCGGTCCGGCCGGCCGCCAGGAGCTTCGCGCCGTCGGCGCCGGACCCCGGGATGCGGATCCGCACCGTCAGCCCCGCCTTGCGGTAGAGGCTGCGCTCCTGCGCCACGTAGAGGCCCGTGTGGACCGCGTTGGGGGCGAAGTCGAGGGTCAGGCTCAGCGGCGTCGTCCTCGGCGCCGGCTCGCGGATCTCGCCGCCGCCGGTGGTGGTGCCGGGTGATCCGGCGCCGCTCCCGCCGTCGGAGCCCCCGCAGCCCGCCAGCAGTCCGGCGCCCACCGCGAGCGCCGCCAGCCGGATCACCACCCGTGACGATCGTCGGCGGGAGGCCGATCGGTCGAGGGTGGCCGTGCTCCGGGGGTCCTGCGATCCAGACATGGAGGGAAGGGTGGCGGACGGCGCGGCGTGGTGACGCGCGGGCCGGGCATCGGGCGACGCCCGGGGTGGGCCGCGCTCGAGCGTCGGCCGCGGGGCGGTCCACCGAGGTCGGAACCGTCCCGGCGGCACCCTCGTGGCCGGGAGGAAGCCCGCTCCCCCGCGCGTCCGCCCGTTACCGTGGTGCGATGGAAGCAAGTGGCGAGTCGATCTCCCCCCAGGGTCTCGAGGACCTGAAGGCGGAGCTGGAGGAGCTCGAGGGCCCCGCGCGCCGCGACATCGCCGCGCGCATCCAGCGTGCACGCGAGCTCGGAGACCTCAAGGAGAACGCCGAGTACCACCAGGCCAAGGACGACCAGGCGCACCTCGAGACGCGCATCGCCGGCCTGCTCGAGCGCCGCCGCAACGCGGTCGTCACCGAGGTCTCCACCAGCGGCAACGTCGTCGGCTTCGGCTCGACGGTCACCCTGGTGGACGTCGACACCGGCCGCGTGCAGCAGTGGGCGTTCGTCGGCGCCGCCGAGGCCGACGCGAGCGCCGGCAAGATCTCCGTCGAGTCCCCGGTCGCGCAGGCCGTGCTCGGCCACGCGGTGGGCGACGTCGTCGACGTCACCACCCCGCGCGGCGTGCGGCACCTGCGCGTCGACAAGCTCGGCGCGTAGGGGAGGCCGAGGTCCCGGGTCGCGGCCCGAGGTCCCTCCCCAGACCGGTCGCCTCGCGTTCGGGACGCTGCACGGCACTCCGCCCGCGCCTCCACGCCGGACGGGAGGTGGCCCGGGCCAGGAGACCCGGACGGTCCCCGGCCGGCCACGCCCGAGAACACCTCCGAGGAGGCGTCCCGGGCCGATGGGTCAGCGGACCTGCAACGACACGCGGCGAGTCACGGTCGTCTTGCCGACCGTGATGCGCACCGTGACGCGGTGGGTGCCGACGCGGGCGCGGCTCCCGATCTTCAGGGACACCGTCGCCGTGCGGGAGCGGCCGGCGGCGACCGCGGCGTAGGACGCGCCCCGCTTGCCGGTGGCGCGCAACGCGGACGGGACGCTCACGCGGACGCGGGCGCCGCGGACCGACGACGTCGTGACGTTGCGCAGCGCGACGCGGACCTTCGCGGTGCTGCCGCGCTTGACGCGCGTCGTCGCCCCGACCGAGATCCGGACGGCGCCGTCGGCACCGCGATCGCCCTTGTCGCCCTTGGCCCCGGCCTCGCCCTTGTCACCCTTGTCGCCCTTCGTGCCGACGCCGTCGGCACCCTTCGCGCCGTTGGTGCCGTTCGTCCCGTTGGTGCCGTTGGTCCCTGCGTCACCCTTGGCGCCGGTCGCGCCGGCGTCGCCCTTGGCCCCGGTGGGCCCCGTCGCCCCGGGCTGACCGTCGGCCCCCGAGGGGCCGGCCGGGCCGGCAGGACCCTGCGGACCGAGAGGACCCGCGGGGCCCTGGGGACCGAGCGGACCGGCGGGGCCGGCGGGGCCACCCGGACCGGCGGGACCCTCAGGACCCGTGGGGCCCGTAGGACCCTGCGGCCCGGCCGGCGCTGCGGTGCTCCTGCCCGTCAGGGCCAGGGACAGGTTCCCGCCGTCCGTCGAGATCGCGAGCGTCGCGTTCGACGTCGTCAGCGCCCGGCCCGGGGCGAAGCGCACCCGGAGGTGGCACGACGCGCCCGGGGCGATCGCCTCCCCGTCGGAGCAGGTGTCGCGGACGAGCTGGAAGTCCTCCGCGGACGCGTCGTCGGTGTCGGTGATCCGCACCTTCGCCACGTGCAGCGAGGCGTCGCCCGTGTTCGTCACGGCGACGTCCTGGGAGGCCCCGAACGTCCCGACCGCCTGGTCGGCGAAGACCGGCGCCGTCGCCTCCGCCTTCGGGGCGGTGGCCGCCGCGGCCTCGAGCGTCACGAGCTCCGGGTCGTGGTCCGAGACGCCCTGGCCGGTGGCCTGGTCGAACGGGTGGTCGTTGTTGCTGTGGACGTACCGCACGTCGGTGACGTCGGCCGCGAGGCCGGCCGTCGCCAGCGGGTGGTCGAGCGTCTGCAGCCGGCCGTTGAACTGGTAGCTGTAGCGCTCCTGCGCCGGGGCGCGCTCGCCGAGGTTCTGCAGCGTGCCGCCCTGGGTGGCGGTGATCAGCGGAGACTCGTCCTCGAACGCGTTGTAGTCGCCGACGGAGAGCACCTCCTGCCCGAGGGCCTTCAGGCGCTCGGCCTCGGTCCGCACGACCGTCGCCATCGCGTCGCGGCAGGCGTCGGATCCGGCCTTGGACCGGAAGTGGTTGCTGATGAAGGTGAACCGCAGGCCCGGACGCGGCTCGACGTCGAGCGCGAGCGGCGGCCGGCCGAAGAGCTTGCCGCCCTCCGAGCAGTTCGCGATCGAGGTCGTCGTGTCCTTCGCCAGCTGGTACGGCTGGCCTTGGACGACGACGCCGCTCTTGACGAGGATGCCGACGTCGATCCCGCGCGGGTCGTTGCCCTCGGGCGCGTAGGCGGTGTAGCCGCCGATCTTCGCGGCGAGGTCGTCGAGGACCTGCTGGCTCGTCTTCTGCGTCCCGGTCGTGCTCGTGCGTCCGTCACCGATCTCCTGCACGCCGACGACCTCGGGGGCGCGGAGTCGGTCCTTGATCGCCGTGGCGGTCCGCGTGAGCTGCGCGTCGTACTCGGCCGGGGTGATCGTGTGGTTCAGGTCGCCGACCGCCCCGTCGGGGAACAGGTTCTCGACGTTGAAGCTCGCGACCCGGGTCTCGTCCGCGGCCGGCACCGGGGCCGTCGCGAGCGCCGGCTGGACCGGGTCCTCGGTGACCGTCGGGAGCGCGCCGGGCTGCGGGGCGATCGAGTAGTTGTAGTACGAGAAGCCCATCGGGCCGGTCGCGCCCGCGACCGTCGCGAAGAGGCTCGCCCGGACCTGGGTCGTGCTCGGTGCGGCCGGGTAGTACGGGTTGTCCGGGTCGCCGGCGCCGGCGTCGTCGACGAGCTTCAGGAGGCTCGGCGCGGTGCTCTGGCGGAAGACCCGGGACTTCGCGTCGCCCGGGGTCAGGAAGACCTCGCCGAACTTCGAGGTGCCGCCGCTGCCCGCGACGCCGGACGGCAGCGTCACGAGCATGCCCTCGAGCTGCTCGTAGTAGCTGCGGGTGCCGTCGGCGGTCGGGTTCGTGACCGTCTGGGCCTCGGCCTTCGCCTGGTCGATGACGACCGGGTCGGGCTTCTCGGCGGGGGCGGCGTCGCCCTCGACGGTGACGACCGGCGCGTTCGTCGCCGTGCTGCCGCGGAGCGTCGTCTCGTTGAACTTCTCGAAGACGGTGCCGGTGACCTCGACCTTCTTGCCGATCAGGGCCTTGCGGTCGGTGCCGCCGGCGATGCCGCGGACGCGCGAGACGAAGAGCCCCTCGGACGTCGCCGGGTCGCCGTCGTCCTGGCCCTTGGGCGTCTGGATCCAGATACCGGCGTCGGCGGGGTAGGTCGTGTCGTAGGTGAAGCCGACGCGGTCGTCGACGCCGGTCACGACGCCCTCGACGGTGACCTCCTGGCCCGCCTTCGGGCTGGCGACGCCGGTGCCCTGGACGGCGCTGATCGGGGTGATCGTGCCGGGGTCCGGGTCGCCCGGGTCGGTGCCCGGGTCCGGGTCGACGCCGGTGCAGGCGACGGGGGCGGCGGAGCTGTTCCTCGGGGCCGGCGCGGTGACCGCGAAGTCCGCGGAGTTGACGTCGGTGTCCTGGCAGCCGTCGAGCTTGCGGATCGCGGCCGTGGTGTTGCTGAGCGTCGCGGTCGGGCTGCCCTCGAACAGATTCGTGGACGTGCCGTAGCCGACGCGGTCGCGCAGGGTCGAGCCCTTCAACAGGTCGACGCGGCCGGCCGTGCCGGACATCAGCAGGTCGCCGGTGACGTCGGGAGCCGGGAGCGCCGGGAGCGTCGTCCCGGCCCCGGTGCCCTCCTTGACCAGGAAGCGCCCGCCGGCCGGGATCGTCCCGGTCAGCGGCGTCGTGCCCGTGCCGGTGCCGGTCGCCGAGCGGTAGATGACGCTCCAGTTCCCGGCGGTCAGGTCGACGGCGGAGGAGCTCCGGTTGACGAGCTCGACGAAGTCGGCGTTGTACTGCGCGCCGGAGTTGCCGCCCCCGCCGTACACCTGCGAGATGGCGAGGTCTGGGGAGCCGGCGGCGACGGCGGAGGTGGGGAGCGCGACGACGCAGAGCGCGCCGAAGGCCAGGGCGCCGGCCACGACGCGGGCGTGCGTCGGCCGGTGGCCTGAAGAGACCCGGGGGGGTCGGGACACGGGAGGATCCTCTCGGAACTGGACGGTGCGCCCCGGTGCCCAGGGGCGCGTTCGACGCTATGTGGTGTCCCCGCGCTCCCGGTCACCTCCCGGTGACGACCGCGTGTCCGGCCTGTGACCGTCGCCGTGGCCCGCGCACCGGCGACGTGTGCGGTGTCGGTGACCCGGCGGGCGGCCCAGGGCGGGCGTCGGGGCGATCCACGGGCCGGACGACCGCCGGCCCGCGACGCTCAGGCCCCGAAGAGGTCCTCGGCCGCCGCGCGCACGAGGACGGTCGCGCCGGGGCCGTCCTCCGCGGTGACGTGGCCGCCGAGGCCGCCGACGACGACCGCCGGCTGGCCGGACGCCTTCTGCCGCATCAGGTCGGCGGCGGACGCGACGTGGTCGGCAGTGGCGATCACGGTCGCCTCGAGCTGCCGGCCGTGGCGGTCGGTCGCGCCGCGCTCGTCGGCCATCGCCCGCAGACCGGCGCAGCCGATCGCGATCTCGGCCTGGCCGTGGCGCCACGCGCGCCCGAACGAGTCGGCGATGACGACGGCCGGGCGACCCGGCAGCGCGGCCCGCAGCCGCCGGGCGGACCCGTCGGGATCGGCCGGCAGCGTCACGGCCCAGCCCTCGGCGACGTTGGAGCGGTCGACGCCGGCGTTCGCGCAGACGAACCCGTGGTGGGTGCGGCAGATCAGGACGCCGCGGCGGGCGCGCACGATCTCCGCGGTCCCGTCGAGCACGACCTGCACGAGCTGCGGGTCCTTGTCGAGCTCCGCCGCCAGCGCGGCGGCGCGCTCGGAGACCTCGACGGCGGCGAGCTCCACCAGGGCGCCCTCGGCCTTCGACACGACCTTGTGCGAGACCACGACGCAGTCGTCGGCCGCGAACGGCCGGCCGTCGTTGGCGGCGACGATCAGGGCCGCGAGGTCGTCGCCGGGACGGACCTCGGGCAGCGCCTCCAGGGCGCGGACGGACAGCGACGGACTCGGCACGGCGCGGGGGCGGCGGTCAGAGGATGCGGGGGAGGAGCCCGCGGGTGTGCGACGCGCCGCCGCGGACCTCGTCCAGGCGGGTCTGCAGCGCGGCGAGGTCGTCGCCGGTGTCGACGTCGAGCATGATCGTCAGGGGCTCGGCCTCGAAGACCGCGGCGCCCGCGGCCTCGCCGGCGGCGGCGTGCCGGGCACGGCTGCCCTCGCCGAACGACGCGACCATCACGTCGGGCGGGGTCAGCACGAGCGCGTTGGTGCCGGCGCCGTGGCGGTCGGGGACGATCGTGACCTCGCGGCCCTCGGGGGCCGCGCTGAGCAGGCCGTCGATCTCCGCCGGGTCGATCGCGGGGGTGTCGGAGGGCAGGAGGATGACCCGCTCCGCGCCCTTCGACAGCGCCATCCCGACGCCGAGCGTGGCGGCCTCGCTGTGTCCCAGGTCGCGCGGGTCCATCAGGACCTCGGCGTTGTAGTTCAGCGCGATCTGCTCGGCGATCGGCTCGCCGGTCACGACGATCACGGCGTCGACGAGCTCCGCGCGGCGCAGCGCGATGAGCACGTCGGTGACCATCGCCTGCATCAGCGCGACGCGCGAGCGGGCCGGAAGTCGGTCGGCCAGGCGCGTCTTCGCCTGGGAGAAGCGCTTGACGGGGACGATCGCGATGGTCCTCACGCGGGGCTCCGCTCGCCGGCGAGCGTGTCGGCGAGGCCCAGCGCGTCGGCGGCCACGGACGCGCGGGACGCGGCGTCGGCCATCAGGACGTTCGCGGTGCGGACGGCGACGCCGGGGACGTCGACGGTCTCGTCCGTCAGCAGGCCGTCGAGCAGGCCGTCGTAGATGCGCGCGACGCCGCGGGCGTCCATGTCCACGCCCGCCCACTTGAGGAACGACGCGGTCGGGCCCTTGAGCACCTGTCCGTCGACGAGCGGGGCGACGGCGACGACGGGCGCGGAGGTGTCCCGGAGGGCCTCGCGCACGCCGGGGACGGCGAGGATCGGGCTGATGGAGATCACCGGGTTGGAGGGGCCGACCACGACGGCGCGGGCGGAGGCGATCGCCTGCAGGACCTCGGGGGTCGCCGCGGCGGTCTCGGCGCCGCGGAACGCGACGTCCTGGACGACGGGCTCGGGCGCCTCGCGCAGCCGGCGGATCATGAACTCCTGGAAGTCCCACCAGCGGTCGTCGGCCCGGACCTGGGTGCGGACGGGCTCGTCGGCGGGCGGCAGCACGCGGGCGGCGACGCCGTAGGCCGCGGCGTTCTCGGCCAGGACCTCGGTCAGGCGGGCGCCCTCGGCGATGCGGCGCGCGCGGCGGACGCAGAGCGCCAGGTCGCGGTCGCCGAGGTTGAACCAGACGTCCTCGCCGAGCTCGCGCAGCGCGTCCATCACGACGAACGTGTCGTCGGCGAGCCCCCAGCCGCGCTCGTCGATGCGGTCGGCGAGCCAGAACGTGACGAGGTCCGGGTCCGGGCTGACGAGCCCGCCGTGGATCTCGACGTCGTCGCCGGTGTTGGCGATCACGACGAGATCGTCACCGACGAGGTCGAGGACGCCGCGGGCGAGCTTCGCTCCGCCGGTGCCCCCGGCCAGCACCACGACCGGGGCGTCCGGCAGGTCGATGGGGCTCATGCGAGCCACGCGGAGCGGACGCCGTAGACCCCGGCTCGTCCGAGCTTCAGGGCCGGCTCGAGAACGAGCTGGCAGGTACCGCCGGGGATCGTCACCGCAGAAGACACGACGGCGGAGTATAGGCCCCGGGAGGCCTCCGTCCGGGCCGTCTCGGACGGACGGCTGGACGCGCGGACGGCAGGCGTGCGACGGTTGGGCACGCATGCGCGTCCACGCCCACAGGGGGAACACGCTGGCGGCCGGTGCCGTGGTCCTCGCGGCCGCGGTCGTGGAGGCCGAGCTGCGCCCGGGACCGTCGCCGGCGGTCCGCACGGCGCTGACGCTGGCGCTCGCCGCACTCGCCGCCTTCGGCGCCCTGCGCTCCCCGTACGAGGACGGCGGACCCCGGCCCTACCAGGAGCTCCTGCTCGCGATCGCGGCCCTCTCCGCGACCGCGGCGGTGGCCCACGTCGCGGACCTCGTCGGCGCGTCGCCGGGTGACCCGGTCGACGCCGGCTGGGTGGCCGCGGTGGCGCTCGCGGGGGCCGTCCTCGGGCTCGGGCTCGCCCGGGCGCGCGAGGGCACGATCGTGCTCGGCCTCGGGGCCGCGGCCGGGGTCGTCGCCCTCGTCGCCGGCGCCGGGGCGGCCTGGTCGGGCGCCGACCCGCGGGACGGGGTCCGCTGGGCGCTGTTCGTCGTCGCGGTCGTGCTCGTCGTGGCGATCGTGCTGCGGATCGACCGCCGGTACCAGCAGGCGGTGGCGCTGGCGGACGTCCTGGCGGCCGTCGTCGTGCTGCTGGCCGCGACCTTCCTCGTCGACGACGTCTCGGGCGCGTCCGCGGCGTTCGGCCTGCCGCGCGCGGACGCCGGCGCCGGGCTGGGCTGGCAGCTGCTGCTCGTGGCCGCCGGGTTCGGCCTCGCGGGCCTCGGCGCGACCCTCCACGAGCGCGGCCCGGGCTGGCTGGGCGCGCTCGCGCTGGTGGCCAGCCTCGTCGTGCTGGCCCGCGACGGGGGCGGGCTCGTCGGCTGGCCCGCGGTCCTCGGCGTGCTCGGGGCGGTCCTCGTCGTGATCGCGCTGCGGCCGGCGTCGGCGCGGGGCGAGCTCTTCGACGACGAGGCCGACCCGCCGCCCCCGCCCGTCCCGTTCCCCCGGCGCCCGCTCGCGGTGGTGGCCCGCGAGACGGACCCGGACGCGGACGACGACCTGCTCTGACACAGAGGGCGCGGTCCGGCGGCGACCCGCGGCCGTCGTCGTCGCCGGCGTCCGCCGTGCCGGCCCCTGCTCAGGCGGACCGGTGGACGTCCCGGCCCGTCGCCTGGTCGCGCGGCCGGACGACGATCGAGTCGAGGTTCACGTGCTCCGGGC
The DNA here is from genome assembly GCF_040675535.1 of Patulibacter sp. NPDC049589. NCBI lineage: Bacteria > Bacillati > Actinomycetota > Thermoleophilia > Solirubrobacterales > Patulibacteraceae > Patulibacter > Patulibacter sp. NPDC049589. The sequence goes on from NZ_JBFAPC010000087.1 coordinate 14,598, forward strand.
GCGTGGCCACGAAGGCCACGAGGTCGGCGACGTCGTCGGCGACCAGGGGCGTCATGCCCTGGTAGACGGCCTTGGCCTTCTCCTCGTCGCCGTCGAAGCGGACGCGCGCGAAGTCGGTCTCGACCATCCCGGGCTGGATCTCGGTGACGCGGATCGGCCGGCCGAGGAGCTCGAGGCGCAGCGTCCTGGACGTGGTCCACACGCCGTGCTTGGCGGCGATGTAGCCCGCGCCGCCGGGGTAGATCTCGAAGCCCGCGATCGAGCCGATGTTGATGATCGTGCCCGACCCGGAGACCTCGAGCGCGCCGATCAGCGCCTTCGTGACGCGGACGGTCCCGAGCACGTTGGTCTCGTACATCGTGCGCCAGCCGTCGAGGTCCGCGTCGAGCACCGCGTCCGCGCCGAGCGCGCCGCCGGCGTTGTTGACGAGGACGCTGAGGACGGGCACCTGGGCGGCGAACGCGTCGACGGAGGCGTCGTCGGTGACGTCCAGCGCGATCGCGCGGCCCCCGATGTCGGCGGCGATCGCCTCGAGCCGCTCGACGCGGCGGGCGCCGAGGACGACCTCGTAGCCCTCGGCGGCCAGGCGGCGGGCGCTGGCCTCGCCGATGCCGCCGCTGGCCCCGGTGACGACGGCGACGGGACGGGCGGGCGTGGTCTCGGACATGCCCCGCGTTCTAGCACGGGTGGTGTCCTTCCCGGTTCCGACGCCCGGTAGCGTGGCGTCATGGAGATCGACGAGCTGCTCTGGGCCGGCGCGGACGCGCAGGCCGTGGCCCTCCGCGAGGGCCGGGTGACCGCCCCGGAGCTCCTGGAGGCGGTCCTCGACCGGATCGCGGCGACCGCCCCGACGCTCAACGCGTTCCGGATCGTCTTCGCCGACAGTGCCCGCGCGGAGGCCGCCGCGGCCCAGGCCCGGATCGACGCGGGGGAGACCACGCCGCTGCTCGGGGTCCCGGTCGCCGTGAAGGACGACCAGGACGTCGCCGGAGACGTCTCCCCGGCCGGCGGCCGGCCGCAGTTCCCGCCCGTCGCGCAGGACGGGCGGATGGTCCGCCGGCTGCGCGCCGCCGGAGCCGTCCTCGTCGGCCGGACGCACGTCCCCGAGCGGATGCAGTGGCCGTTCACGGAGACCCTGACCTACGGCGCGACCCGCAACCCGTGGGACCTCGACCGCACGCCGGGCGGCTCGTCCGGCGGCACGGCGGCCGCGGTCGCCGGCGGGATCGTCGGCGTGGCCTCGGGCTCCGACGGCGGCGGCTCGATCCGGATCCCGTCGTCGATGTGCGGCCTCTTCGGGCTGAAGACGTCCCGCGGCACGATCGAGGAGGACACCGACGAGGAGCACTGGCACGGCCTCGCCGTGACCGGGCCGATCGGGCGGTCGGTCGCCGACGTCGCGGCGATGATGGACGTCGTGGCCGAGGACGGCTGGGCGTCCGGCGGGGCCGTCGCCGCCGCGGGCAGCAGCTACCGCGAGGCCGCCGACCACGACCCGCGGCCGCTGCGGATCGCGCTCTCGTGGCGCGCGCCGGTGGGCCCGGTGCCGATCGAGGCGCAGCGCCGCGCCGCGATCGAGGCGACCGCCGACCGCCTGCGGGCGCTCGGCCACGAGGTGATCGAGCGCGAGGTCCCCTACGGCCCGCGCGCCTTCCCGCAGTTCCTCGTCCGCTACCTGCGCGGCGTCGCCGACGACGTCGAGCCGCTGCCGCGCAAGGACTGGCTGGAGCCCCGGACCCGCAACGCGCGACGCCTCGGCCGGCTCGTCCCGGACGCGGTCCTGCGCTGGGCGCGGGCGCAGGAGCAGGTCCTGCACGAGCGCCTCGCCCCGTACTTCGCGGAGTTCGACGTCGTCCTGCAACCCGGCATGACCGACGTGCCGTGGAAGATCGGCACGTTCCAGCGCCGCGGCGCGCTGGCGACGATGCTCGGCGTCGCGCAGCGGATGCCGCACATGCCCGTCTGGAACGTCCTGGGCTATCCGTCGGCCGCGGTGCCGATCGGCCTGGACGGCGCCGGCCTGCCGATGGGCTGTCAGCTGATCGGGCCGCCGCGCGCCGAGCGTCGGCTGCTGTCGCTCGCGGGACAGCTCGAGCGCGCCGCGCCGTGGGCGCAGCGGCGTCCGCCGACGTTCGGTTGACCGGTCGGCAACGCCCCGCCGCCGTCGATCCCTCACGATGGGGGACATGAGCACCGTGCCGGACGCCGCCGCCCTCGACGAGCTCCTGTCGGTCGCGGAGGAGGCCGCGCGCGCCGCGGCCGCCGAGCTGACCGCCCGCGCCGGCGATCTCGCGGCGCTGCGCATCGACACGAAGTCGACGGCCACCGACCCGGTGTCCGAGGCCGACGTGGCCGCCGAGAACGCGATCCGCGCGGTGCTGGCCCGGCGGGTCCCCGACGACGGGATCGTGGGGGAGGAGGGCGACGACGTCGTCGGCACGACCGGACGGCGCTGGATCGTGGACCCGCTCGACGGCACGGTCAACTACCTCTACGGCAACCCCCAGTGGTGCGTCAGCGTCGCCTGCGAGGGCCTCGTGGGCATCGTCTACGACCCGGGTCGGGACGAGCTGTGGGCGGGTGCCGTCGACGGTCGCGCGACCCTCGACGGCGTGCAGCTCCCGCCCGCGACGGCCCCGGAGGGTGGCCTCGGCCACGCGCTCGTCGCCACCGGCTTCGGCTACGACCCCGAGGTCCGGCGGGTCCAGGCGGGGATCGTCTCGCGCGTCCTGCCGAGCGTCCGCGACGTGCGCCGCGCCGGTGCGGCGGCGCTCGACGTCGTCTGGGTCGCCGGCGGCCGCGCCGACGCGTACTACGAGTTCGGCGTCAAGGCCTGGGACACGGCCGCGGGCGAGGTCATCGCCCGGGCCCTCGGCTACGAAGTCCGCACGATCCTGGGCCACGGACCGATGGCCGACGGCAAGCTCGTCGCGCCGCCGGAGCTCGTCGACGGGCTGCTCGCGCTCGTCACGTCCCAGGGCTGAGTGCCGGGGCCGGCTCGGGCATCGCCCGATCCGGCCCGTCCCGGCGCGGCGCTCGCCGCGGTCGTTCCCCGTCCGGTCAGACGGGGGCCGCCACGGCGGGCCTGCGACTCCGCCGCCGCCACGCCTCGATGAGCCCCGCGTTCTGCGCGGGCGTGCTGCCGTACGTCGCGATCTCGTCCGCGCCGGCGTCCATGAAGCGCTGCAGCGACATGACGCACTCGTCGACCGTGCCGTAGGCGTTGGAGTCGAGCATCCACTGTTCGGGGATCAGCGACGCGGGCTCGAGCAGCTCGTGCCGGTGGTAGAGGCGGTCGGCCACGACGTCCAGCCCTTGGAACTGGTCGTGGCCCCGGATCCTGCGGACCGTCGCGGCGTCCCAGCCGTTGGCCTTCGCGACGTAGTCGCCGTAGGGCTCGTACTGCAGGTAGCCGACCGCCCGGCCGTGGACGAGCGAGCGGGTCTCGATCTCGTCCAGGTCCGGCGCCGTGACGACGCACTGGCAGATGCGGACCTCGGCGGGGTCGCGGTCGATGCGCTCGCACGCGGTGCGGATGCGCTGCACGGCGTCGTACGTCGCCTCCGGGACGAGGGTCGGCGGCAGGAGGACCCCGTCGCACCGCTCGGCGACCAGCCGAGCGCCTCGCGGGTTCGCGAAGGTGCCGAACCAGATCTCGGGGTCCGGGCCGTCGTGGACCTCCGCGAACCGGATGCCGTCGAGCCGTCCGGCCGGCCCGTCGTAGGTCACGGGCTCGCCGCGCCACAGGGCGCGGACGATGTCGATGAGGTCGCCGAAGGCGCGGTAGCCGAGGACGTCGAGGCCCGATCCCTGCATGTAGCCCTCGATCCCGCGGCCGAGGCCGAGCGCGAACCGCGGCCCGTAGCAGGCGTGCATGGTCGCGCCCAGCCCGGCGAGCATCATCGGCGTCCGCGTCGGGGCCGCGATCAGGCCGGTGCCGACCTGCACGCGGCTGGTCCGCGCGGCGATCCCCGACAGGAGCACGTCGGCGAGCTTGATGTCCCAGCGCTCGGACAGCCAGACCCGGCGGAAGCCGAGCTGCTCCGCGGCCACCCCGTCCTCGATGCCCTGCAGGGGCGTCCGCGCCTCCGTGTCGCGGGCGCCCTGCGGCTGCGTGGCCTTGACCGCGCCGGCGATCAGGTAGGCGCTCAGGTCCTCCGCGACCGGCGCCAGGTCGTCCGGGGCGCTCATGCCGTGACCGCCTCGACAGGCTCGGGCTCGGTGGCGGCCACGTCCAACACCTCGACCGTCCCGGCGTCGCCGTTCATCCGCACCTGCGACCCGTGGGGGATCAACGCCATCGCACCCGGCAGGTGGACGGCCGGCATTCCGTACTCGCGCGCCAGGCACGAGGCGTGGGCGAGGATCCCGCCGGTCTCGATCACGACGCCGCTGATGGCCATGAAGACCGGGGTCCATCCCGGGTCGGTGGCGTTGACGACGAGGATCTCGCCCTTCTGCACCAGGCCGATGTCCTCGATGCTGCGGACGACGCGGGCCCGACCCTCGATGACGCCGCCGCTGGTTCCCGCCCCGCGCAGCACGCCGTCGTCCGAGCCGTCGGAGATGGCCAGCAGCTCGTCGTCGGCGCCGCGGTACCCGCGCAGGTACATCGGGTTCTGCAGCTCGCCGCTCTCGACCTCGGTGAAGCGTCGCTTGCGGGCCGCGATCTTCTCGTCCGCCAGCGGCGGTCGGCCGCCGGTGCGCAGCATGCCGTAGAGGTCGCGGTCGGCGAGGAAGTAGAAGTCGTCGTCCCCCTGCAGCAGCTCGCGGTCCCGGAGGCGGTGGTTGAGCTCCTGGAACCCGCGCTTCAGGGAGTAGGTCACGCGGTCGACCCAGTGACGCTCGTCGTCGCGGAAGAGCAGGAACGTCATGACGTAGTCGGCGAGGCCGCGGAAGAGGTGCGCCCGCAGGGTGCCGAGGGGCTTGCGGGAGAGGTTCTCCGCGATCTCGTCGATCACCCGCTGGCGCTTGGCCTCCAGGGCGTGCTCCGCGACGGTCGGGTGCTCGGTGGCCCCGGCGGCGATGATCGACTTCAGGGCCCGGTAGTCGATGGCCGGATCCTCGTGGCGACGGGCGTGGAACATGTCGCGGTTGGCGTGGCCGCGGTGGCCGTGCTCGGCGACGAACGCGTCGTAGCGCTGCAACCAGGCCTGTCCCTCCTCGGTGTCTCCGGCGGCCGCGAAGAACGAGGCCCCGTCGTGGGCGGCGAACGTCGCGCTCAGCGCCTCGGACGTCCGGATGTCGCGGGCGAGCTCCCACAGCAGGGTGTTCTCGACCTGCGTCTGTGTCGGACGCGGGACGCCGGTGAGGACCTCCGTGAACGCCATCTCGTTCTCGCCGTCGTACCAGTTGGCGAGGATCCAGCCCAGCAGACCCATGGAGTCACGCGCGTGCAGGAAGAACGGTGTCCAGACCTGCTCGACGTACACGACGTCGTAGGCGTCCATCTCCTGGCAGTAGCGCACCAGTTCCTCGTCGGAGAGGCGGCGCAGCTCCTCGGCGGTCAGGCCGTTGGCCTTCTGCACGCCGTCGACGACGTACTGGTCGTGGCCCTTGCGCCAGGTGATCGCGCCGCCGGTGCGGTCCTTGAGCTGGCAGCGCAGCTGGATCCACAGGTACGCGCCGATCGACAAGGGCGCCTGCATCACGTCCTCCCGCCACGCCGGGGGGACGTTGTCGATCATCCCCGCGCGGGCCGTCGGGAAGGCCGACTTCCTCAGCAGCTCGGCCTCCATGTTCGAGTTCCAGTAGGGGACGCCCTTGTAGTACCTGAAGGCCCGCAGACGGGCGACCTCCGGGATGCCCCACAGACGCAGCGCGTAGTGCACGCCGCGGTTGTTGGACTTGCCGCGCATCGAGTAGAACAGCGGCGTGCATCCGCCGCCCCACACCGAGTCGGAGTAGGAGCGGGTGAAGACCTCGTCGTCGGCGGAGGGGCCGGCCTCGTGCCAGTACTCGAGCTCCTCGTCCCACGTGAAGTCGACGCCGGTCACCGGCCGCGACTGCAGCAGGTAGAAGCTGCCGTCGGCGTAGCCCCACTCCGTGTCCTGCGGGTAGTCGCCGTAGTGCCGCTGCACGCGACGGCCGAGGTCGGCCAGCTCGGCCAGCTCGGCGTCGTCGAGCGTGAACCGCTCGCGGTCCGCGGCCGGCGTCTCCTGCTCGATCGTTCCCACGCCGGTCCTCGGGTCGCGGACGACCTGCTTCTCCTTCGCGCCCAGCCGCCGCGCGATGACGCTCAGGTCGCGGTGGGCGACCCGGAACTCGTCCGGCGTCGTGATCCCGGAGACGATCGCCTCGCCGAGGCCCCAGCTGGAGTTGATGAGCAGCTCGTCCGTCGCGGTCGTCAACGGGTTGGCGGTGAACATCACCCCGGAGACCTCGGACGGCACCATCGTCTGGACCACCACCGCGATCCCCACGTCCTGTCCGAAGCCGCGAGCTCCGCGGTAGGCGACGGCCCGGGACGTCCACAGCGACGCCCAGCAGCGCCGCACCGCGTCGAGCACCCCGTCGACGCCGCGGATGTCCAGGTACGTGTCGTGGAGCCCGGCGAACGACGCGCCGGCGAGGTCCTCGGCCGTGCCCGAGGAGCGGACCGCGACGAACGCGTCGTCGCCGAGCGCGGTGTACGCCGCCGTGATCCGCTGCTCGATCGCCGGCGGGATCGCGCTGCTGGCGACCAGGTCGCGGATCCGCGTCGTGGCGCGCTCGAGCTCGTCGGGAGCGTCGTCGGGCACCGAGTCCAGCAGCGCCCGGATCTCCGGAACGAGCCCGTCGCTGGTGACGACCGCCGCGTACGCAGCCGTCGTCACCGTGAAGCCGGCGGGGACGGGGAACCCGGCTGCGGTGAGGTGGCCGAGGTTCGCGCCCTTGCCCCCCACGAGATCGGATTCCACCGACTGGGGGTCGGCGAACGGCAGGACGTACTCGTGGCTCATCGTCATCTCCTCGATTGCTGCTGCCCGTCGGTCGCCGGGCAGTGGCGCGAAGCTACGGCGGCCCCTGTGGAGGAGCCATGACGAGATCGCCTCCTCGTCCGGGCATGCGCTGTCGTGGCCGTCCACGGCACCGCCGCCACTGGCGGCATCCGCCAGTCGCGCTGTGCGGAACCGAGCGTCAGTCCGGCGCCTGGTGCACCAGGACGCGGTGCAGGCGCAGGGCCGCGAGCAGCTCAGCGCGACGAGAGGTCAGCCGGTGGCCCAGCAGTTCCTCGATCTGGAGGATGCGGTTGCGAGCCGTGTGCTCGTGGATGCCCAGCCGGGCGGCCGTGGCGACGTGTGAGCCGGTGGTCAGCCACGCCAGGGCGGTCTCCCGCTGGTCCCGGCACCGTGGTCCGGCGTCCCCCAGGGGGCCGAGCTCCTGCCGGACGAACGCTCGCGCGCGGTCCGGCAGGTCGAGAAACAGGACCTCCAACCGCACGTCGGCGTGCGCGAGCAGCGGCCGCGCGTCGTCGCCGAGCAGCGCCTGCAGGCGCGCGGTCTCCACCGCCTCGCGTCCGGTCGCGGCGAATCCGGCCGCCCCCGCCTGCGCGGTGCCGATCGCCACCGGGAGCCCGGACCCCTCGAGGGCCTCGTGCAGGCCCCGCAGCCGGGCGCCCTCGAAGCCGTCCCGAGCGGACAGCCAGACCAGCCACGACTCCAGGCCGTGTCGGTGGGTGACGGCGCCGGCGGCGTCCACTTCGCGGCGGGCCAGCCGGACCGCGGCTGCGCGCTCGCGCTCGGAGCCCTGGACCACGAACGCCACGTGCTCGTGTTCGGGGGTGACGCCCAACGTGTGCGCGACGTCGGATGCGCTGAGATCGACGGCGCCGTCGAGGACCTGGCGCACGGCGAGGTGCCGGATCTGGTCGCTGGTGGCGCGGCCGTCGCCGGGCATGCTGTAGGGCTCCAGCAGCGGCGACACCACGGCGTCGAGGTAGGCGTTGATGACCATCGTCGGGGCGCCGACGAGCTCCTCCAGCGCCGTCGACGTCGCGCGCGCGAACGCGACGGCTTCGCGGTACCAGGCCGCGCACACGATCGGGACGCCGAGCCGGTAGGTCCGCTCGAACTGGCTCGGTGAGGCGCCCACTTCCGCGAGCGCGTCGGCGAGCACGGACGGTCCGATACCGGCGGCGCGGTCCAGCTCGTTGCGTCCCAGGACGATCCGGACGATGACGTCCAGGCTGTCGGCGGCGCTCTTGCGCACGGCGTCCCGGAACGGCGCGTCCCCGACGCGCTGCGGGTGGACGATCGCGATCAGCTCTTCGGCCACCTGCGTGGCCATCGCCTCGACGTCCAGACCTGCGGCGAAGGTCCGCGCCGCGTCCGTGATCGGCCCGCACGCTCGCGCGAGATCGATGCTCGGGTGCAGCTCCGCCGGATCAGGCGCCCGGATCTCCACGGTGGTTCCGTCCTCATTGTGTGATGCAGGACACTCGGAGACTCGGAGTATGGCCGACGGACGACCGCCGCGGGCACTGATGCATATCCGGACCCGGTCACGCCGACGAACGAACGGGGGAGACCGCGCGGGAATCCGGCGCGCACCACGCCATCCCTCATGGGGTCGCGGTCGCGAGGAAGTACCCGGGGAGGGATTCGAACCCTCACTCTGTCACCAGAAGCGAATTTTGAGTCCGCCGCGTCTACCGTTCCGCCACCCGGGCAGGTGGTCCGCCCGGCATCGTAAGCGGCGCGACGCTCTCGCGCCTCGCCGGGCGCCGTGCGGGGCCCCGGGGCGCCGGCCGGCCGGGCTCCTGCCGGCGCTTCAGCCCGACGCGGTCAGGCGGGGACGGTGTCCTGCGAGCGGCGGTCGTCGGGGCGCGGGCCGGGGACCGAGCGCTCGACCTCCTCCTGCCAGTTCTGGGAGAAGGCCGTGATCGTCACGACGATGACGACGAGCTGGAGGACGAGGATCACGATGGTCAGCAGGCCGAGGTCGGCGGAGAGGCTCGCGTCCTTGTAGCCGATCGCATCCCGCTCGTACCACGAGCTGATCGACACGCCGGAGAAGATCGCGATGAACGCCGCGATGCCCGCGGCCATCGGCAGGACGCCGCGGCTCCACCGCAGGACCTGGACGACGAAGATCAGGTTGACGGCGATGAAGACGACGTTGAGCGTCTTCGCGTCCTGCATCAGGTCCCAGCCCTTGACGGACACGATCGCGATCAGCGCGCTGGACACCAGCAGGGCGATGACGACGACCACCCGCATCGCCTTGCTCGCGGGCTTGTCCCGGTTGGGGTAGTCGAGCTCCACGCTTCGCGCCATGACGCGGAGCAGCCTACACTCCACGGCGGTGGGTCGCGGTCAATTCG
>NZ_JBFAPC010000088.1:0-23766 GCF_040675535.1 Patulibacter sp. NPDC049589
GGCGCCTTGACGTCCCACGAACCGTCGGACTTCTGTGTCACGTGCCTGCTGTTGGTCATACGGGTTTCCTCACTCGTGCCTGCTACCGACGTAGCCGCGGCGGAGGGGTCGGCGGCGCGCAGCCGCGCGATCAGGGGGTCGGCGGTGAGGGGCACGTCAGCGCTCCGGGTTCGGGGTGGTGGACAGGGGGCGGGCGACCGGCGGTCGTCCAGCCGCGTCGGGACGACTGCCGACGCGCGGGGGGCCCGTGGCACGCCGGGAGCCCGGACGGGGGAGGCCGGCGGGAGCGGTGCGCGGACCGGACGCGGTCGGCCGGACAGCAGCCGTGCGGGCGCGTCCGTCCGTGCGGGCTTCGTCGTCGTCGGGCTCCTCCAGCGCGGCGCGCAGCCGGGAGCGCCCGCGGCTGAGCCGGACGGCGAACGCGCCCGGTGAGCAGCCCGCCGCGCGGGCGGCGCGGTCGTGGTCGAGCCCCTCCCAGGCGACGAGCGCCAGCGCCTCGCGCTCCGTCGCCGACAGCGTCGCGAAGGCGGCGGCGAGCCGGGGGTCGCCCGCGAGCCGGTCGTGCGGGTCGCCGCCGGTCGCGCGGTCCTCGCCCGTCCGGCCGATCTTGCGCACCAGCGCGGAGCGCCGGGCGGTGCTGCGCCGGTGGCCGTGGACGACCCTGCGGGCCACAGCGTAGAGCCACGGCAGCGGGTCGTCGCTCTCCCGCGGCAGGCGGCGCCAGGCGACCGCGAAGGTCTCGGCCGTCAGGTCCTCGACCGCCGCGGGCTCGACGCGCCGCGCGACGTACCGGTGCACGGCCGCGTGGTGCTCGTCGTAGACGGCCCAGCGGCCGGCGGCGTCGCCGGATCCGGGGCCTCGTGTCGGGTGCTCGCTCACACTCCCTCTCTGCCGGGAGGGTCGAGCGTCTTACATCGCGCGGCTCACGTCATCGGGGAGATCCCGCGGACGGGGCCGTGCCGGCGGCGCGGCGGGGCCCGGGTGCGGGGTCCCGCACCGACGCGCGGGAGGGCGGGTGGGCGGAGGCACGGGCACCGGTCACCAGGCCGTGACCTGGAGGAGCTCGTCCGCCTCCCCGCGGTGGACGAGGCTCGGCGCGCCGCCGGCGAGCGGGGCACGGGCGACGACGACGTGGCCGCCGGCGTCGTCGTAGGTGACGATGGCGCTGCCGGTCGCCGCTTCGTAGCCGACGGGGCGCAGGCCGTCCAGGGCCTCCACGCCCCCGGGCGCGTCCGCGGCGGGGAGGCCCAGCGCGGCGTGCAGCCCGGCGAGCGTGAGCGGCGCGGCGCCGAGGGTCAGCCGCCGGACGGTGCCGTCCGCGGAGACCCGGCCGACCAGCGGCGTGCCGTGGCGGGACTCGAGGTCCACCAGCCAGCCGCCGGGCGCGGCGACGATCGGCTGCTGCCCGGGCCGGCGGTCGCCCTGCGTCGTCCGGTAGCGGAAGGGGCGGGCGCGGCCGGCGTCGTCGATCAGGACGCGCCGCGCCGGGGCGTCCCGGCCGACGACCCGCAGCTCCAGCCGGCCGTGGCGCCGGCGGGTGCGGACGCGGTAGGTCTGGCGGACCCGCTCGACGAGGAGACCCGGCTCGGCGGGCGGGGCCGCGTCGTAGGCGTCGAGTCCCGACGCGTAGCGGCCGCGGGTGCGTGTGAGGACGCGCGACGACCGGCCGTCCGGCGCGACGAGGGTGAGCCCGCCGGACACCCGGCGTCGGACGGCGACGCGAGCGCGTCGCACGGTGGCCGGCGACGCCCGCGTCCACTCGTCGAGGGCGCCCTCCGGCAGGGCGTCGAGGACGTCCAGCGGCACCGGGCGCTCCCAGAGCGACGCGCCGGAGGCCAGCGGCCCGAGCAGCTCCAGCCCGTGGGTGGGGAAGCTCGCGCACGCGCCGGTGGCGACCGTGCAGCGCTGCACGACGGCGTCCTCGTCCGCGTCGTCGAGCTCGGCGTGGAAGACGTGCGTGGCGTCCGCGTCCCACCAGACCGTGCCGCGGAAGCCGCGCGGGACGCCGGGCGTGGTCAGCGTCCGGATCGGGCCGCCGTCGGTCGGCAGGAGCAGCGTCCGCTGGTCGAACGTCCGCGCGACCCACAGGCGGTCGGGCGAGACGACGGGCGTCTGGTACCCGTCATCGTCGCCGATCCGCGGGGCGGCGAGCGTCCGGTGCTCGCCGGCCGGCGTGATCAGGACGGGCCCCGGCGAGCGGGTCAGCGGCTCGACGCCGCTCACGACCGGGGAGAGGAGGACGTCCCCGCGGGCGGCCGGCGCGGCGAGCGCGAGGACGGCGGCGGGCAGGACGAGGAGGGTCCGCCGGGGGCGGAGCGGGACGACACGCACCGCGCGATCGTCCCATCCGCGTCGGACCTCAGCCCTTCGCGGCCTCCACGGCCTCGGCGAGGCGGCGGACGCCGTCGTCGATCTTGTCCGCGGTGACCGCGGAGTAGGCGAGGCGGAAGGCGTTCTCGCCGCCCTCGACGAGGAAGTCCGTGCCCTTGACGATCTGGACGCCGCGGTCGGCGGCCTCCTTGGCGATCTTCGCGCAGTCGTGGCCCTCGCCCTCGGGCAGCTCGACCCAGAGGAAGTAGCCGCCCTCGGGCTGCACGAACGAGGCCTGGGGCAGGTGCTCCTTCAGCGCCTTGCCGAGCGTCCCGGCGCGCTCGGCAAGCGCCTCCTTGACGTTCTGCAGCGCGGCGGGGAAGCGGTCGCCGGAGACGAACTCGTAGACGATGGCCTGCGAGACCTGGCTCGGGGCGATGTAGGTGTTCGTCGCGCGGCGCTGGATCTTCTTGATCAGCTCCGGGTTGCCGACGAGGTAGCCGACGCGGACGCCCGGGCAGACGGTCTTGGAGAACGAGCAGGCGTAGACGACGTTGGTCGGCGTGCCGCCGTCGGGCGCGTCGAGCTCGAGGATCCGCGGCAGTGGCTCGCCGGTGAAGCGCACGTCGAAGTACGGGTCGTCCTCGAAGATCAGGAAGCCGTACTGCGCGGCGAGCTCGAGCAGCGCGTGGCGCTTCTCCAGGGACAGCGTGGAGCCGCCCGGGTTCTGGAAGCTCGGGATGATGTGCGCGAGCTTGGGGCGCAGGCCGCCCTCGAGCTCGGCGCGCAGCTCGTCGACGTCGATCCCGTCGGACTGCAGGCCGATCAGGCGCACGTCGGCGCCGCGCTCGCGCAGGCCCAGGAGCGTGCGGTCGTAGGTCGGGCGCTCGACGACGACCGCGTCCCCGGGGGACACGACCTCGTCGAACAGGAAGGCGTCGGCCTGCATCGAGCCGTTGGTGACGATGACGTGGTCCTCGGGGACCCCGTGCTTCTCCGCGATCCAGCGGCGCAGCGGCACGTAGCCGATCGCGGTGCCGTAGCCGGCGACGCCGGCGGGATCCTTCTCGAAGGCCCGGACCGCGGCCTCCTTCAGCCCGTCGATGTCGACGATGTCGGCGGACGGCGCGCCACGGGAGAAGGAGATGGAGTCGGCCATGCCGCAAGCCTATTCACCGGCCTGCGGGGATGACGGGCAGGGGCGTGCGGGCGACGGCGACGAGGGTCCCGCGGGCGATCGGCGGCGGGCGGCCGGCGGACGCGGACGGCCCGGTGAGGGCGTCGGAGCGGGCCTCAGCGGCCGGGGCGGCGACCGCGCGGGGCGACCGGCTGGGGCGCCGGGTCGGACGTGCACGCGGGGTCGAAGATGCGCATGCGGTCGCGGGCGACGGCCTCCGCGGCGTCCAGCGCGTCGAGCGGATCGAGGGGCGCCGGGACCACCGCGCGTTCGAGCGCGGAGAACATGCCGTCGAGATCGAACGAACCGGGCACGGGGCCACTGTATGCGGCGGACCGGCGGAAACGCCGTTCCGACGGGGCGACGGGCCTCCTTCGCCGCCGGCGGGCGGTCTCCTCCTCGCGGATTCGTGCCGTGGCCGGCGCGCGGGATGGATCGCCGAGGGCCGGTCGGGTCGCGGCGCCGCGGCTGGGCGGACCCGCGGACCGGTGCGGCCGGATCTCAGCCGATGGTGTCGAGCGACCGCAGGGTGTTGGCGACCGCGCGCGCGGCCTCCTTGCCCTTCTTCACGAAGTGCTCGGTGTAGTACTCGACGTGGTCGGCGTGCTCGTGGAAGTGGTGCGGGGTGAGCGACACCGAGAAGACCGGGACGCCCTCGTCGAGCTGCACGCGCATGAGGCCGTCGACGACGGCGGCGGCGACGAAGTCGTGGCGGTAGATGCCACCGTCGACGACCAGGGCGGCGCCGACGATCGCGGCGTACTTGCCCGTCCGCGCGAGCTTCTGGGCGTGCAGCGGCAGCTCGTAGGCGCCCGGCACCGTGAACCGGTCGACGTGGTCCGCGGAGAAGCCGTGCTCGACGATCTCGGCGAGGAAGCCGACGCGGCTCTGGTCGACGATGTCCGCGTGCCAGGAGGCCTGGACGAAGGCGACGCGGAGGCCGGCGGTGTTGAGGGACGACTCGGGCGTGCTCACGACCCGGACCGTATCGTCCGGGACCCCGCACCGGACGCCGACGGACGATCGACATCGTGCCGCGACCCGGGTCGCGGCGGCCATGCCACCCCGGAACGACGACGGGGCGACCGATGGCCGCCCCGCGTGTCCCGCTCCCCGGACGCCGCCGAGGCGCCGTCCGGATCTCCTGCGGCCGGGTCCGCGGCACGCCTTGCGGGTGCCACGAGCCCTGCCGCAGTCCGACACGCCCCGACCCGAGACGCTCGGGGCGGGGCCCGCCTGGTCTCCTCAGCCCTTGAGGATGTCGATCGCGATGTCCGCGACCTCGGTGGGGGTGCGACCGACGCGCACGCCCTTGGCCTCGAGCGCCTCGGCCTTGGCCTTGGCGGTGCCGGCGGAGCCGGAGACGATGGCGCCGGCGTGGCCCATCTGCTTGCCCTCCGGCGCCGTGAAGCCGGCGATGTAGCCGACGACGGGCTTCGTGACGTGCTCGCCGATGTACTCGGCGGCCTCCTCCTCGGCGGAGCCGCCGATCTCGCCGGAGAGGACGATGAGCTCGGTCTCGTCGTCCGCCTGGAACTGGGCGATGATGTCGATGAACGACGAGCCCGGGACCGGGTCGCCGCCGATGCCGACGATCGACGAGTTGCCGAAGCCGGCCTGGGCCAGCTCGTTGCCGATCTGGTAGGTCAGCGTGCCGGAGCGCGAGACGACGCCGACGTTGCCCGGCTTGAAGAACGACGCCGGGATGATGCCGACGTTCGCCTTGCCCGGGGACAGGATGCCGGGGCAGTTCGGGCCGACGACCGTCGTGCCCGGGTAGTCCCGCTTGACCGTGTTGTAGAGCTTCAGCTCGTCGTGGGCCGGGATGCCCTCGGTGATGATGATCACGAGCTCGACGCCCGCGGCGGCGGCCTCCAGCGCCGACGCGGCCGCGAAGGGCGGCGGCACGAAGATCATCGCCGTGTTGGCGCCGGACTCCTTGACCGTCGTCTCCCAGTCGCCGAAGACCGGGATGCCCTCGACGTTCTCGCCGGCCTTCTTCGGGTTGACGCCGCCGACGACGTTCGTGCCGTAGGCCTTGTTGTTCAGCGTGTGGAAGCGACCCTCGCGGCCGGTGATGCCGGCGACGGCGAGCTTGGTGTTCTCGGTGACCAGGATCGACATCAGCTGTTCCCCTTCGCCGCCGCGACGACCTTCTCGGCCGCCTCGTTCATCGTCTTCGCCGTCTGCACGTTCGGCAGCGCGGCCTTCTCGAGGATCTCGCGACCCGCGACGTCGTTGGTGCCGTCGAGGCGGACGACGAACGGGACGGTCGGCTTGAGGTCGGCGAACGCGGCGACCAGGCCGTTGGCGACCTCGTCGCAGCGGGTGATGCCGCCGAAGATGTTGAAGAGGACGGCCCGGACGTTGTCGTTGGAGAGGATGATCTCCACGGCCTGCTTGACCTTGGCGGCGTCGGATCCTCCGCCGGCGTCCAGGAAGTTGGCCGGCTCGCCGCCGGCCTGCGCCACGACGTCCAGGGTCGACATCACGAGCCCGGCGCCGTTGCCGAGGATGCCGATGTTGCCGTCGAGCTTGACGTAGACGACGTCCTGCTCGGCCGCCTTGACCTCGATCGGGTCGAGGTTGGCCTTGTCGCCGAGCTCGGCGTGGTCCGGGTGACGGAACGCGGCGTTGCCGTCGAGCGTGACCTTCGCGTCGAGCGCCTTGACCTTGCGGTCGGGCGTGACGATCAGCGGGTTGATCTCGGCGAGGGAGGCGTCCTCCTCGATCCAGACCTTGTAGAGCGCGACCAGGGCGTCGGCGACGCCCTCGATGACGTCCTCGTCCGCCTTGCCCTGCGTGGCGATGTCGAGCGCCTGCTCCTTCGTCAGCCCGACGAGCGGGTCGACGTTCTGCTTGATGAGCTTCTCGGGCGTCTCGACGGCGACGGTCTCGATCTCGACGCCGCCCTCCGTGGAGAACATGACCAGCGGCTTCTTGGCCGAGCGGTCGAGCAGCACGGAGGCGTAGTACTCCGTCGCGATGTCCGAGGCGTGCTCGATCCACAGGGTGCGCGTGATGTGCCCCTTGATGTCGAGGCCGAGGATGTTGGTCGCGTGCTCGCGCGCCTCGTCCTCGTTGGACGCGAGCTTCACGCCACCGGCCTTGCCGCGGCCGCCCATCAAGACCTGGGCCTTGACGACGACGGGGTAGCCGATCTCGTTGGCTGCGGCGACGGCGTCGTCGACGGTCGTGACGGCGCTGCCGTCCGACACGTCGAGGCCGTGCTTCGCGAACAGCTGCTTGCCTTGGTACTCGAGCAGGTCCATGTGGCGGTTCCTGTGTCGTGTGGAAGCGCGCGGCGGGCGGAAGGGGCTCCGTCAGGAGCCCCGGCGACGTCGCGCTGTGCATGACGCCGGACGACGGTGTAGCACCCGTCCGACGGACCGCCGGGACACTAGTACGCGGCCCGTCCACGCGCGTATAGGCCCTGTTGCCGGCAGGACGTCCGGGTGGGTGGCTCCCACCGATGGGGGAGACCGGTCTGCCCGCGGGCGGGTCCGACGGGCGCGCGGACGGACGCACCGATGAGTCCGGGGTCTCCGCCGGGTCTGGAAGGGCGAGACGACGTCCGACCGGCGTCGCCGGCCCGTTCCCGGGCCGTCCGTCCCCACCGAGGAGCCCCGTGCGCCCCACCCATCCCCTGACCGACCGCGCCGACCGCGTCCGCCACCCCCTCGGCGCCGCCCGCCCGGGTGCCGAGCGGCGGTGCACGCCGCACGCCGCGCCGCGGGCCGGCGGCGCCCCCGTCCGATCGCGGACGCTCGTGGTCCGCGATCGAAGGGAGGGTGGTCGCATGTCTCCCACCCGGTCCCCGCACGACTGCTCCCCACCGCCGGAATCGAACCCCGCGGGTCGCCCGGTCCGCGCCGTCGAACTCCGGGACGAGTGCCGACGCGCCAAGTATGGTGCCCGGCGATGAGCACCGACGCCGTGATCGAAGCCCACGGTCTGCGCCGCTCGTTCGGTGACGTCCACGCCCTGCAGGGGGTCGACCTGGTCGCGCCCGCCGGCACGGTGCTGGGGGTCCTCGGGCCGAACGGGGCGGGCAAGACGACCGCCGTCCGGATCCTGACCACGCTGCTGCCGCCCGACGGCGGGACGGCGAGGGTCGCGGGGCTGGACGTCGCCAAGGACGCGCAGGCGCTGCGGTCGCGGATCGGCCTCGCCGGCCAGTACGCCGCCGTCGACGAGTACCTGACGGGCCGGGAGAACCTGGAGATGGTCGGCCGGCTCTACCACCTGAGCCCGAAGGAGTCGAAGACCCGCGCGGTCGAGCTCCTGGCCGAGTTCGACCTGACCGACGCCGGCGGCCGCGTCGCCAGCACCTACTCCGGCGGAATGCGCCGCCGGCTGGACCTCGCGGCGGCGCTCGTCGTGCGGCCCCCGGTGCTCTTCCTCGACGAGCCGACGACCGGCCTGGACCCCCGCAGCCGCAACGCGCTGTGGCAGACGATCGAGGAGCGCGTCGCCGAGGGCACCACCGTGCTCCTGACGACGCAGTACCTCGAGGAGGCGGACCGCCTCGCCGACCGGATCGCGGTCATCGACCACGGCAAGGTCATCGCCGAGGGCACGTCCGACGACCTGAAGGCGAAGGTCGGCGGCGAGCGGCTGGACCTCGTGTTGGAGGACCCGTCGCAGGCGGGCACGGCGATCGAGGCGCTCGGCCCGCTCGCCGACGGCGAGCCCGCGATCGACGGCACGTCGCTGTCGACGCCGCTGCGGGCCGACAGCGGCGGGGTCGTGGCCGCCGTGCGCCGGCTCGACGCGGCGGGCGTCGGCGTGACGGACATCGCGGTCCGCCGGCCGACGCTGGACGACGCGTTCCTGACCCTCACGGGCCGCCCGACCGAGGAAGCATCGACCGACCCGGAGGAGACGGCATGAGCAGCCTGCGCTGGACCTTCTCGGACACCCTCGTCCTCGCGACGCGCCAGCTGCGCCGCATCCCCCGCCAGCCCGACCTGCTGATCGGCTACACGATCCAGCCGGTCATGTTCGTGCTGCTGTTCCGGTACGTCTTCGGCGGCGCGATCGCGACGCCGGGCTTCGACAACTACGCCGACTACCTGATGCCGGGGATCATCGTCCAGTCGATCGCCTTCGGCGGGTTCGTGACGGCGCTGGCGATCGCGGACGACATGAACAAGGGGCTGATCGACCGCTTCCGGTCGCTGCCGATGTCGCGGATCGCGGTGCTGTCCGGCCGCGCGTTCGCCGACATCGCGCTGAACGCGCTGCAGCTCGTCGTCCTGATCGGGATCGGGCTCGTCGTCGGCTTCGGCTTCGACAGCGACGTGCCGAAGGTCGTGCTCGGGATCCTGCTGCTGCTCGGGCTGGGCTTCGCGTTCTCGTGGGTGTTCGCGCTGATCGGCCTGTCGGCCGGCTCGGCGGAGACGTCCAACGCGATCGGCTTCACGGTGATCTTCCCGCTGACGTTCGCGTCCGGTGCGTTCGTGCCACCGTCGACCATGCCGGACGGGCTGCGCCAGTTCGCGGAGGCCAACCCCTTCACGACGCTGGTCGACGCGACGCGCCACCTGTTCCTCGGCGCGCCCGCCAACAGCGACGTGTGGATGTCGATCGTCTGGATCGTCGGCATCACGGCGGTCGCGGCGACGCTGGCGCTCCGGCGCTACCGCTCGCTGGCGAGCTGAGCTCGCAAAGCGAAGGGGGTGCATGCGACTCGAGTGCACCCTCTACGAGATGTCTCTCCTCAGTCGCCGCCATCGAGCTCCGCGACCACGGCCTAGAGGCGCGATCGCACCGGCGTCCTTGAGTTCGCCCAGGACCTTGCTGATGTACGCGGCGCTCACTCCGGGCGCCGCGTCGCGCACCTGAGAGACGGCGAACTCGTCGGACAACGAAGAGCGGATGAACGAGACGATGAGTGCACGCTTCGAGCCACGTCCGTTGACCACGGTCGTGCGGTTCTCGAACTCGGCGTACGCCGCCAGCACGATCCCGAGAAAGTACTCGGTCCACGGGCGGAGGTCATGGGTCGCCTCGTGCCATCCGACGGTCGACTTGGCGAGCGCCTCGTAGTACGTCTCCTTGCTCTCCTCGATCAGTTTCTCGAGGCTGATGTAGCGACCGACCTCGCATCCCCCGTTGTAGAGCAGCCAGAGGCCGAGCAACCGGGCCATTCTGCCGTTGCCGTCGCGAAACGGATGAATCACGAGGAAGTCCAGGATGTACGCGGCGGTGAGCAACAGGTGCGAATGGCGGTCTTCGCCCTTGGCGCGGGCGAAGCCCGCGTGAAGGCCGTCCATCGCGGCAGGAGTCTCCTGTGCGGAAACCGGTCGGAACCGCTCGACGACCGTTCCGTCTGGATGCTGCTCCTCGACGACGTTGTCGAGTCCCTTCCAGCGGCCGCTTGTCGAGTCACCTGTGAAGCGCGACAGGTATCCGTGGAGTTGCAGGACGACCGGTGCTTCGAACGGCATGTCGGGCCCGTTCGCGTGGATCTGATCGAGGACGTAGCGGTACCCTGCGATCTCCTGTTCGGATCGGTTCTGCGGCGTGGTCTTGTCGGTCACCAGCGCCTCGATCCGTTCGCGCGGTGCGCGGATGTTCTCGATGGCGTTCGAGGCTTCTGCGCTCTGGATGATCGCGATCTCCCGCAGGACATCGAGGCCGCTTGGCGTCTGATGACGGAAGACCTCTTCGCGACCGCGCGCCTCTGCGATCGCCGTGAGGGATCGCACGAGCTCCGGGTTCAACGAGCCGAAGTGCTTCTCGAGATCCTCGAAACTCTTCACGCTAGGAACGTACTACTGGAGGCGCTCATTGTATGACGTTTCTCGAAAGAGTAGGCAATGGCCGAGAGACCGAGACGACCTGCGTTCTCGGCTTTCGTACGTCATCGACGTGATGACGGGTGCATGACGGCGAGAGGCCCGGCCGGTACCGTCCTGCCATGACCGGCCCCTGCCTCGACGACCGCATCGCGGTGTCGCTGCTGTTCGCCGACACGCCGGACGACGGCTTCCCGGACTACGCCGCGGCGGCCGACGCGCTCGAGGCGTGGCTGTCCGAGCAGGGCCTCGTGGAGGTCCCGGTCGAAGTCTCCGGGGCGGAGCTGTCGCGCTTCCTGCGGCTGCGCGACGCGGTGCGGGAGATCCTCGGCGCGCGGGTGGACGGCCGGGCGCCGGACGGCTCCGCGGTGCGGATCGTGGAGGCCGCCGCGCTCGCCGCCCCGGGTACGCCGATCGGCGTCTGGGACGGGGACGGCAGGGTGACGCGGGGCTGGCGCTCGACCGGCGGCGACCCGCTGGACCGGGCGGCGGCGACGATCGCCGCCGACGTCGTGGACCTCGTCGTCGACCACGGGGATCGCCTGCGCCGGGGCGCCGCGGGCGGGACGCGGTTCGTGCTCGACGGCACGGGCCGCGGTTCGGCCGCGGCGGCCTGAGCCGTCGGCCGAGCCGAGCTGGTGCGGGCGTCGGACGACCGCGGGCGGGCCTGATCCGGGCTCGTGTCGGGGCCAGGGACCGGAGCCGGCGGGACTTCCCTTCCATCTCGGCATACGTGACCTTCCTCTTCCTCCTGCTCATGGGCGGCGGGGCACGGCATCATGCTGGAGGCAGGACCCGAATCTGCCAAAATCCGATCCGCTTACCCTCCGCCGCGTCGCGCCCCTCCGCGACCACCGGCGCGCCGCCCGCCGGCAGGGGAAGCCCGAGCACCTCGACGACCTTGCCATCTTCCGTTCCCGTCCTCACGCCCGAGCACCTCGAGCACGTCGATCGCCTGGCCGGGTCGCTCGATCGCGACCAGGCGATCTGGCTCAGCGGCTACTTCGCGGGCCTCGCCGGCCAGGGCGCGGGCGGGGCGGCCAACGGCGCCGCGACGAACGGTGCGTCCGCCGGCCTCGTCGAGCCGTCGCCCGCGGCGGCCGCTCCCGCCACGCGCCTGCTGACGATCCTCTTCGGCACCGACACCGGCAACAGCAAGGAGCTCGCCGGCGAGCTCCGGGGCGCCGCGAAGGCCCAGGGCATCGAGGCGACGGTCGCCGACATGGCCGACTACAAGCCGCGCGCGCTGAAGGAGGAGCAGGACCTGCTCGTCGTCACCAGCACGCACGGCGAGGGCGACCCGCCGCCGAATGCGCTCGGCTTCTTCGAGTTCCTCGCCGGCCGCAAGGCGCCGAAGCTCGCCGGCGTGCGGTTCTCCGTCCTGTCGCTCGGCGACTCGACGTACGAGCACTACTGCTCCGCCGGCAAGCAGATCGACGCGCGGCTGGAGGAGCTCGGCGCCGAGCGGATCGCTGATCGCGTCGACTGCGACGTCGACTACGAGGACGACGCCGCGGCCTGGATCGCCGACGTCGTCGCGAAGCTGACGCCGGACGAGGCGCCGGCGACGACCGGCGCCCCGAGCGCCGCCGCGGTGGGGACCGCCCCGGCCAGCGGCGTCGCCCCGGCCACCGCGCACTCGAAGAAGCACCCGTTCGCGTCGGCGGTCCTGGACAACGTCGTCCTGACCGGCCGCGGCTCCTCGAAGGAGACCCGCCACGTCGAGCTGTCCCTCGAGGGCTCCGGCCTGACGTACGAGCCCGGCGACGCGCTCGGGGTCGTGCCGCTGAACGACCCGGCACTCGTCGACCGGCTGCTGGAGCGCACGCAGCTCTCGCCCGACGCCCCGGTCACGACGAAGCAGGGCGAGCTCCCGCTGCGCGAGGCGCTGACCCGCACGTTCGAGATCACCGCGGCCACGCCGCGCTTCCTCGACCAGTGGGCGGAGCTCTCGGGCGCGAAGGAGCTGCAGGCGCTGAAGGCCGGCGACGCGAAGGCCCGCACGGCGTTCTTCCGTGAGCACCACGTCCTGGACTTCGTCGACCGCTTCCCGGTCGCCGGTATCGAGGCCGAGCAGCTCGTCAAGGGCCTGCGCCCGCTCCAGCCGCGCCTCTACTCGATCGCCTCGAGCCTGGCCGCGGCGCCGGACGAGGCGCACCTGACGGTCTCCACCGTGCAGTACGACCTGCGCGACCTCGGCCGCACCGGCGTGGCGTCCGGCCACCTGGCACGGCTGACCGGCGAGGACGACACCGTTCCGGTCTACGTCCAGAGCAACGAGCACTTCCGCCTGCCCGCCGACGACGTGCCGATCATCATGGTCGGCGCCGGCACCGGGGTGGCGCCGTACCGCGCGTTCCTGCAGGAGCGCGAGGCCCGCGGGGCCGCCGGGAAGTCCTGGCTCGTCTTCGGCGAGCGCAACTTCCGCACCGACTTCCTCTACCAGGTCGAGTGGCAGCAGCTCCTGAAGGACGGGACGCTCACGAAGCTCGACCCCGTCTTCTCCAGGGATGGGGCGACCAAGTCCTACGTGCAGCACCGCCTGCGCGAGAAGGGCGCCGAGGTTTGGGCCTGGCTGCAGGACGGCGCCCGGATCTACGTCTGCGGCGACGCGAACGCGATGGCGCCGGACGTCCACTCCGCGCTGGCGGAGATCGCCGTCGAGCACGGCGGCCTGGACCGCGAGGCCGCCGACGCCCACCTGACCGAGTTGCAGCGCGACCACCGCTACCTCCTGGACGTGTACTGAGATGACCCCGACGACGAAGACGACGCCCGACACCGTGGTCGAGATCGACCGCAGTCGCGACCTCTCGCAGCCGCTGGAGAAGCTCGCGCCCGAGGAGCGCATGAAGTTCGAGAGCGACTACCTCGCCGGCTCGATCACGACGGACCTCATCGACGAGATCACCCTCGCCGTCGACGAGAACAACAACAAGCTCATGAAGTTCCATGGGATCTACCAGCAGGACGACCGCGACATCCGCGACGAGCGTCGTCACCAGAAGCTGGAGCCCTTCTTCACCTTCATGCTCCGCGGCCGCATGCCCGGCGGGGTCTGCACCGCCGAGCAGTGGCTGAAGATCGACGAGCTCGGCCGGACGTACGGCAACGAGCAGTTCCGTCTGACGACGCGCCAGACGTTCCAGTTCCACTACTTGAACCGCAACGCGCTGCGCGAGGTCATGCTCGGCCTGCGCGACGTCGGGCTCGATGGCAAGGCCGCTTGCGGCGACGTCGCCCGCACGGTGATGAGCGGCGTGCACCCGGGGCTGACGAAGCTCCACAAGCAGGTCTACGAGCAGGCACAGCTGGCCAGCGACCACGTCATCCACAAGACCAGCGCCTACGAGGAGATCTGGTTCGGCGAGAAGCCGAAGGAGCCGCGCGGCGAGAACGAGGAGCCCTTCTACGGCAAGCAGTACCTGCCGCGGAAGTTCAAGATCGGCTTCGCGGTCCCGCCGAGCAACGACATCGACATCTACTCGCAGGACCTCGGCTTCGTCGCGATCGCGAGCCGCGGCAAGCTCAAGGGCTTCAACGTCGTGATCGGCGGCGGCATGGGCCGCGCGGACCGCGCGCCGGAGACCTACCCGCGTCTGGGCGACGTCATCGGGTACATCGACGTCGACCAGCTGCAGCCGACGCTCGACGCCGTGATGGGCGTCCAGCGCGACTTCGGAGACCGCGTCACCCGCGCCCACGCGCGCTTCAAGTACACGATCGACGACAAGGGCCTCGACGTCATCAAGGGCGAGATCGAGCGCCGCCTCGGCTTCGAGCTCGCCCCCGCCAAGCGCTTCAAGTTCGACTCCAACGGCGACGACCTCGGCTGGCGGACGGGCGACGACGGCCTCGAGCACCTGACGCTGTTCATCGAGAGCGGCCGCATCATCGACCGCGGCGAGCGCCGGCTCATGAGCGGGCTGCGGGCGGTCGCCGAGGCCGGCCTGTGCGTCTTCCGCCTGACGCCGAACCAGAGCGTCATCCTGTCCGACGTCCGGCCGGAGGACCGCCCGAAGGTCGAGGCGCTCCTCGCCGAGCACGGCATCGACAACGCGCCGAAGAAGGGCCGCAGCGCGCTGCGCCTGAACTCGATGGCGTGCGTCGCGATGCCGACCTGCGGCCTGGCGATGGCCGAGGCCGAGCGCTACCTGCCCGAGCTGATCACGAAGATCGAGGTCCAGCTCGAGAAGCACGGGCTGACCGAGGACCCGATCACGATCCGCATGACCGGCTGCCCGAACGGCTGCGCCCGGCCGTACATCGCCGAGATCGCCCTCACCGGCCGCGCCCCCGGCAAGTACAACCTCTACCTCGGCGCCGGCTTCCACGGCCAGCGGCTGAACAAGATGGTCCGCGAGAACGTCGGCGAGGACGTGATCCTCGAGGTCCTCGACGAGACCCTCGGCGCCTACGCGAAGGACCGCAAGGAGGGCGAGCGGTTCGGCGACTTCGTCGTCCGGGCCGGGTTCGTGGCCGAGGTCAAGGAAGGGCGCTTCTTCAACGACTGAGGTCGTCGTCCACCGCCCACTCGCCGTCGATGAGCACCGTGCTCGTGCCGGTCGTGACGTCGATCAGGCGCAGCGGGGCGCCGTGGCCGGTGCCGTGCCATCCCAGGGCGCGCATCGCATCGGCGACCCGGTCGGAGATCGTGCCCTCCGCCCCGCTCGGCGAGCAGTAGAAGTCGAGGTAGTCCTCGCCGACATCGCGCAGGCCGGCGACGACGCCGCCGGCGTACCGCCAGGATCCGCTCCACTCCGTGCCGTCGTCGTGCACCCAGTCGACGTTGCACAGGGCGCAGTAGAGCTCGTCGGCGAAGGCGGGATCGTCGGCTCGGCCGGCCAGCGCCCGGATGTCGTCCTCGAGGATGCGCTCCGTCAGATCATCCATGGGAGCGAGCGTCTCGCATCGCGCAGCCCGCGTCGAGGTATCCGTGGGCCCTCTCGGAGGTTCGACTCCCGCAAGGCGTCAGGAACCTCGGACGCCCGCCGCGCGGCGTCGCGCGCTCGTCCGGCGGCTGTTGCAATCGCGAGCGGCGGTGTCCCGGGGCCCGCGCGGCGTGGCGCCTGGGGCGGTCCGCCGTCAGGCGTCCGCAGACCAGAGGTCCAGGTCCGAGTGACGGGCGATGTGCTGGAAGTCGCCGTCGGTGGACAGGAGCACGAATCCTCGGGCGATCGCTCGGACGAGCGCGGCGACCTCCGGGACCGCGGGCGGGGCATCACGGCGCAGGAACAACGCCCAGACGCTCGTGTCGACGAGGAAGGTCACCCGCCGGAAGGGTCGGCCGAGACTCCTCGCGTCCGTGCTGCCTAGTAGTCGTACGACGGCGAGCGCAACGGCGACCGAGCGTTCCGGGGATACGCCGGACGGCCACATGGGCAGTCGCGCCGCCATGAACGCGATGCCGCGCAACCGGAACGTTCTCTGCCGCGGTCGTGGAACGCCTCGCGTCACCGGCGCGAAACGCCGCGGCCGTCGATGCTCGACGTCGTTCGGCCGCCGACCGATGCACAGGTGACCGCATGGACGACCCAGGCGCGGATCGGGAGGGGCGGCCAGGGGACAGCCCCCTTCTCTCCGGTCCCGAGGCGCTGCGCGCACGGTGTTGGAGGCGTCCCGGAGGGGATCGTTGGCCGGTCGGGATGGCGATGAACGGACGTCAGCCAGGCCTGCTTCCTTGACCTTCCGTCGCCTCTCAACACCGCGCCCGGTCGGGCGCCCACACATGCACGGCAGTCCTTGCGCTCACCCGACGTTGACGACTGGTACCACGGCGGTACCATTGAGGGTATGGCGATGAACCTGCGTCTCAGCGACGAAGAGACCGAAGCGCTCCGCCGCAAGGCCGCCGAGGACGGAGTGTCGATGCAGGAGGTCGCGCGCGTCGCGATCGCCGAGTACGTGTCCGACCGCCCGGGGAGGCTGGCTGCCGCGATCAGCCGGGTGCGGACCGAAGATGCCGAGCTGCTCGAGCGGCTCGGTCGGTGACCTCGACCGACTACCTGACGGTCGCCGATCTGATCGAGATCGCCGAGGGCGTGATCGGCCCGTTCAAGGTCCGCGACCTCGGTCTGCTCGCATCAGCGGCGGGCCGACCCCAGAGCTCCGTCTTCGGCGAGGACGCGTACCCGACATTCGCCGGCAAAGCGGCTGCGCTCATCCACTCCCTCGCTCGCAACCACGCGCTGGTCGACGGCAACAAGCGTCTGGCGTGGTCCGCGACCCGCGTCTTCTGCCTCCTCAACGGGCACGACCTGTCGTTCACCGTCGACGATGCCGAGGCGTTCGTCCTCGCCGTCGCCCGCGGCGACCTCGACGTGCCCGAGATCGAGACCACGATCACCGCGCACCTCCGCTGACCCGGACCGCAAGCCAACCGCCGGCCGGACTCCTCCATTGGGGTCCGGCATCGCGGCGGCGGCTCGGGGGTCGTTCCTCGGACGTCAGCCGGTGGTGGTCACTCTCGTCCCTGCGGCGCCCGCGCGCTCGATCGCGCGGTACACCGTCGAGCGTCCGACGTTGAAGAGTTCCGCGAGCTCGGCGACCGATGTGCCTCCGGTGCGGTGGAGCTCGACGAGGTGACGCTCCTGGTTGGGCGTGAGCTTGGGCTTGCGGCCCGCGGCCGGCCCGCGGCTCGGGCGACCTCGAGTCCTTCGCGCGTCCGCATGCGGATCAGGTCGGACTCGAACTCGGCGACCATCGCCAGCACGTTGAACAGCAGCCGGCCCACCGGGTCGTTCGGATCATGGACGGAGCCACCGAGGTTCAGCTTGACCCGCCTGACCGTCAGCTCATCAACGATGTCTCGCGCGTCGGGCAGCGAGCGGGCGAGGCGGTCGAGCTTGGTGACGACCAACTGGTCTCCCTCGCGGCAGGCCGCGAGCGCCTCGCGGAGGCCCGGTCGCGCACGATTCGTGCCGGTGAGGCCGTGGTCGATGTAGACCCGGTCGGGTCCGACGCCGAGGGCGTGGAGGGCGTTGCGCTGCGCGGTGAGGTCCTGGCCCTTCGTCGAGACGCGGGCGTAGCCAATCATGAGAGTGTTCATCACGCCAGCGTCCTGCGCGACTGGGTGCGCAGGCCCCTTTCGGTGCGGCGAAGCCGTGCCGCAGACGATCAGCTATCGGGACGTCTCGGCGTGCGCGCCTGCGTTGTGCGGGGGACCCGGCCCGCGTCCGAGGACGAGGAGCCGGCTGGCGTCGCCGGTCAGAGTTCCTTGTCAGCGGAGAAGATCGGGGGGCCGGTCGCACCGTTGTTGATCTGAACGAAGACGCTTGCACAGACGTGGTCCGGCAGAGACCGGGCCACTTCGAGGTCGATGGAGCCGCCGGCGGAGAGGTCGACGGTCTTGTCGAAGCGGTTCTTTCGGCCCGGGAACTGGAAGACGTCGTAAGGAGACGGGACCCTTCCAACGCCGGGGCCACGCCGTGCGCTCCAAATCCGGGATACGCCGGCGAGGAAGTCATCGCCGCCGTTCTCGCATCCGCCGTCGGACCGCGTGGTGCGGAGGCTGACGGCGGTGAGCGCCGGCCATCTGGTCATGCCGGGGGTGTAGCCGTCCGTGGGCGCCTGCCGAGAGGAGAACGTCACCCGAGCGAGCGTTGGCGAGCGCACTTCCACGCGTACCTCGGCGGGGATGCGTTCGTCGATCTCCGCGAGCGCCCCGACGGGGAAGTCGTGCACGCGATCGCGCCCGAGGATGAGGAAGGCAGCACCAGCCACCAGAGTCAGCGCAAGTGCTCCGATGATGAGCCGGGAACGAGGGCGCAGGCTCGCCACGCGCGATCCGACGGTGCTTGCGGGCATGGGACTCCTAGCGGGACGCAGTCGGCGGGACGACGCCGGGGACCACCCGATCGTAGTCGTCCGCTCGCCTCACCCGCGAGCGCAACAGATTGATGAAGCGGCGGATTCATCGATCGCTGACGGTGGACGCGTCGACCTCGACCGACGATCGCCTACCCCGTCCCGATAGCCGAACGCCAGCCGGCACGACGGCCGGGACGCAGGCGGCTCGGTGCGAACGGATGCCTGGCGTCCCAGCGGACCCGTCCAAATTGATTCCGGATGAAGGGGCGTCATAGGGCACACCTCTGCGGTGGCCATCTCGGCACCCGGACGCTCTCGCCCTGCGGCGACCCGACGTTGCGCAGCAGATCTCCGACGGGCGTCGGCGTCGCATCTCGAGGACCACGTGACCACGCCCGGTCTTCTGCCGTGGCACTGCACCCCGAGACCGTCGTCCGGTGTCGGGACGGGCGCGGTCGTGCACCGATCCCGCGGCCCCAGTGCGTGTACGGTGTCTACAATGTCATACTCGGGGGGATGCCTCTTCCCAAGCAGATCGATTTCGTCACGATGGACGTGTACGGCACGTTGATCGACTGGGAAGCCGGGATCATCGAGGCGTTCACGAAGGAGGCCGGCAAGGACGGCTTCACCTTCGAGAAGGACCGCCTGATGAACCTGTTCCACGAGAAGCACCGCGAGATCGCGGCCGGCTCGTACGAGCTGTACGCCGAGGTCCTGCGCCGCACCGCTCGTGAGGTCGCCGCCGAGCTCGGCTGGGACGACCTGCGCCAGGAGCCCGCCCGCGCGAACTTCCTGCCGGACTCCGTCGAGCGCTGGCGCCCGTTCCGCGAGACCATGCCGCAGCTGCGCAAGCTCGGCAAGGAGTTCAAGACCGGCCTGGTCTCGAACATCGACGACAAGCTCCTCGGCCTGACGCGCCGCCACATCCGCCACGACTTCGACCTCGTCGTGACGGCCCAGCAGGTCCGCTCCTACAAGCCGGACACCGCGCACTTCACCGAGATCTCGCGCCGGTACGGCTCGAAGAAGAACTGGGTCCACATCGCGTCCGGCTACTACGCCGACGTCGCGCCGTGCATCAAGGCGAAGGTCCCCGTCGTGTGGATCAACCGCCACGGCGAGGAGCTCGAGAAGGGCGTCAAGGCGCCGACCATCGAGGTCAAGACCCTGCTCGACGCCGTCCGCGAGCTCGGCCTCAAGTAGGACGTCCGTCGGCCGCCGGCCCGCGGGACGGCGACGTCCCGCCCGTCGGCCGTCGTCCCTCGGCGGGCCCGGCCGCGCGACTCCCGCTCGGCGCTGGCCGCCGGACCCGGATTGGGATCCTCTGATCGATGCGTGCCCTCGCCGTCCATCCCGACGTCCTCGTCGTCGTCTCCCGCGTCTGGCAGACGACCGCCGCCATCGTGCGCGCGCCCGCCGCTCCCGGCGGCTCGGCGGCGGGGGCCGATCCGCTCGCGCCCACGGCGGCCGCCGCCCCGCGCGAGGCGTTCCTGATCGACTCGCCGGTCTACCCCGACGAGCTGGAGCTGACCGCGCAGGTCGCCGGACAGGCGGGCTTCGCCGTCGCCGGGCTGCTCGCCACGCACGGCGACTGGGACCACCTGCTCGGGCGCTTCGCGTTCCCGGACGCGGCGCTCGGGGTCGCGGAGACCACGGCCGCGCGCCTGTCCGGCCACACGGGCGAGGCCGCCCGGGCCCTGCGCGCGTTCGACGCCGAGCACTACGTGCAGCGCGGGCAGAACGGCACGCCGCCCGGGCTGAAGCTCGGCGAGCTCCAGGCCCTGCCGGTGCCGGGCAAGATCGGACTGGCGGGCCCCGGCGACGGGTCCGGATCGGCCCCGCCCGAGCACGACCTCGAGCTGCACCCCGCCCCGGGCCACACGGCCGACGGCATGGCGATCTGGGTGCCGTGGGCGCGGACGCTGATCTGCGGCGACTACCTGTCCCCGGTCGAGATCCCCACCTGGCACGACCACGACGGGTCGCGCACGCAGTACCGGGCGACGCTCGACGTGCTCAAGCCGCTCGTCGACCAGGCCGACTGGGTGATCCCCGGCCACGGTGGACCGATCGACGGGGACCGCGCGCTGGCGATCTGGCGCGAGGACGTCGCCTACGTCGACCGCTTCGTGCTGCCGATCGCCCGCAGCGGCGCGCGACAGAAGCAGCTGCACGCGGCCAACGAGGCCGTGTCCCAGGGCTGAACGGCGCCCGGGCCGACGGCGCCGCACCCGTTGCCGGCGGGGCCGCGGCGGCCGCGGGGTACCGTTCGCGCATGACCGGTCCGGCCGCCGACGCGGCCACGCACCCCTCGATCGCCTCGCGCTTCCGCGGCTACGCGGCGCAGCTGCACGAGCAGAACGAGACCTACGGCCGCCTGATCCCCCGCTGGGTCGCGCGGCTGTTCGCGCTCTGCGCGGTGCTGCTGATCCCGTGGAGCGTCTTCCTCGTGCTGTCGCTCCCGGAGCACACCACGGCGCACGCCTGGAACCTCGCCTGGGCGGGCTTCGACGTCGGCATGGCGATCGCCCTGGCGGCCACGGCGCTGGCCGTGGCGTCGCGGTCGGTCTGGAGCGGGCCGCTCGCGGCGGCCTGCGGCACGATGCTGCTCGTCGACGCGTGGTTCGACGTCACGACCGCGGCCGCCGGGGGCGAGCAGATCGAGGCGATCGCGATGGCGGTCCTGCTGGAGATCCCGCTCGCGGTCCTCCTCTTCGCGACGGCCCGGCACATCGGGCTGGTGGTCGTGCAGGCGCGCCGCTACCTCGAGGCGGCGGACGTCCACCTCGTCGCCGGCCGGCTCGTCGGGCCCGACGGGGCGCCGGTCGTCGGGCGGGACGACGCGCGCGAGGTCGCCGGGGGGCGCTGAGCCGGTCGCCTCAGCAGATCAGCGCCTGCCCCGTCGGCGTCAGGTCGGCGACGATCAGCGGGACGACGAGCGTCTGCGCGACGGCCGTCGCCCAGATCCCGGCCAGCGGCAGGCGCCGGCCGGGCTTCGGCGTCAGGGCGGCGATGCCGGGGAGGGCGATGGCGGCGAGGAAGATCGCGATCAGGCCGATGAACCAGATGGCCATGACCGAGAAGCCGTCGGCGGGCGCGTAGGCCCACGAGCACTGGAGCCCGCCCGCGACGGCCGAGAGCGCGAGCGTCGCGGCGGCGGCGACGGATCCGCGCCGCGACAGGCGCTGCGAGACGATCCAGGCGACGAGCGCGGACATCGCCGCCAGCGCGATCGCCAGGAGCCAGAGCGGAGTCACCGCGACGCGGTCGAGCTCGTCGAGGACCCGGTCCGCGAGGCGGACGCAGGGCCCGCCGCCGCCGTTCTCGTCGAACGCGAGCCGGACGCCGTGGAAGCGCGACGAGACCCAGGCGAGGGCCCCGACGATCGCGCCGACCACGAGGACGGCCGGCACCCCGATCCGGGCCACACGCACGACCCGAGCGTACCCGGTATGCGGGTGTCCCACGGGGGTATCCCCGCCCGGCGGGGCCCGCATGTCCCTGCGGGTGCGCCGAGCCTCGTCGATCTCCCGGCGCGGCCTCGACCCGAGACGCTCGGTGCGGGGCCCGCACGCCTTCCGCCGTCAGTCGATCGCGCGGCGGCGGAAGCCCAGCAGGCCGATCGTCCCGAAGACCACGATGCTGCCCACGATCCCGAGCGGGATCGCCCAGGTCGCCATGTGCTCGCCGGTGCCGATCGCCGCGCGGGCGCCCTCGCTGACGTAGGTCAGGGGGTTCAGCAGCGTCACGACCTGGAACCAGCGGAGGCTGTCCAGCGACGACCACGGGTAGAACGTCGCACCCGTGAAGAGGAGCGGCGTGAGGATCACCGCGAAGGCGATGTTGATCTTGTTGGCCGGCACGACGGTGCCCATCACGAGGCCGACGCAGCCCCCCGCGATCGCCCCGCCGATGATCACCGCGATGAGGGCGAACCAGTTCGCCCCACCGAGCTGCAGGCCGTCGGGCAGGACGATCGCGGCGATCGGCAGCAGGACGAACGCGGAGAAGATCCCGCGCAGCGCGGCGTGGACGATCTTCTCGACGCCGACCGCCCACGCGGGCAGCGGGGCGAGCAGCCGGTCCTCGATCTCCTTCGTGAACGAGAACTCGATGACCAGCGGCAGCGCGACGTTCTGCAGCGACACGGTGATCGCCGTCAGCGCCATGACCCCCGGCAGCAGCAGGTTGCCGTAGCCGCCCTGGGCCTGGCCGATCTGCGGCAGCACCCGGCCGAAGATGAAGAGGAAGAAGATCGGCTGCAGCAGCGCCTGGGCGAGGAAGCCGCCCGGCTCGCGGCGGACGGTCACCCAGAGGTCGCGGCTGAGGATCGCCAGGAAGGCGCGGCGGCGGGTGCCCGGCGCGGCGCCGGGCGGCGTGGTCTCGGTCGTGCTCATCGGAGCTCCCTCCCGGTCAGGTGGACGAAGACCTCTTCGAGCGAGCCCTCCAGCTGGCGGAGCTCGACGAGGTCCAGGCCTCCGGCGGCGAGGGCCGGGACGAGCCCCGCGGCGTCGATCGCGCCGTAGGCCCGCAGCGTCGTCCGGCCCTCCGCCGACGTGACGACGTCGGCGCGCTCGACGCCCGGCGCCGCGCCCAGCGTCGCCGCGGGGTCGGTCCCGGCCGCGCCGGCGCGGGGCACGACGACGACCTCCACGCCCTGCTCGCCCGGCAGCAGCCTCCGCAGGCCTCGCGGGGTGTCCAGCGCGATGACCTCGCCGTGGTCGACGATCGCGATCCGGTCGCAGAGCTGGTCGGCCTCGGCCATGTCGTGCGTCGTCAGGATCAGCGTCGTGCCGCGCTCGCGCAGGTCGCGCATCGTGTCCCAGAGGAACAAGCGCGACTGAGGGTCGAGGCCCGTCGTCGGCTCGTCGAGGATGAGGATCTGCGGCCGGTGGATCAGCGCGCGGGCGATGATCAGCCGCTGCGCCATGCCGCCGGAGTACTGGTCGACGCGGTCGTCCTCGCGGCCCTTCAGGCCGACCTGCTCCAGCAGCTCCAGCGCGCGCTCGCGCCGGGCCTTGCGCGAGAACCCGAAGTAGGCCGCGTGGAAGGTGAGGTTCTCCAGTGCGCTGAGCGAGCGGTCGAGGTTCGGCCGCTGCGGCACGATCGCCAGGCGCAGCTTCACCGCGACCTGGTCCGTGGTGACGTCGAGCCCGTCGACCAGGACGCGGCCGCCCGTCGGCCGCACGCGGGTGGTGATGACGCCGATCGTGGTCGTCTTGCCCGCGCCGTTGGGGCCCAGCAGCCCGAAGATCTCGCCCTGCGCGACGCGGAAGTCGATGCCCTTCACGGCCTCCGGGCCGTCGGTGCGGTAGCGCTTGCGCAGGCCCTCGACGACGATCGCGTCGGCCGCGACGGGCGGGGGAGGCCCGAAGGCCCCGGATTCGGTGACGGTGCTCATGTCCTCTGCCTCTCTCGCGACCTGGGCCGGCCGGTCCGCCCGCGGGGGTCCGGGAGCGGCGCGCACCCCGACAGCCTAGGACCCCGCCGTGGCGGAGCCCCCGTCGCCCGTCCACCGTGGATTCCGCGGTGGCGTGGGTACCCTCGCTCCATGGCCGCGCGCACGATCGTCTGGGAGGGGACCGACGCCTGGCGCGCCGAGGTCGCCCGAGGCCACCACCGCGGCGGCCCCCGCCCAAAACGTAGAGAACAACGAAGAAAACA
>NZ_JBFAPC010000089.1:0-23743 GCF_040675535.1 Patulibacter sp. NPDC049589
CGGGGACGGCCCGCGCAGCACGGCGGGGCGGGCCGGGCGCGAGGCGAGCGCGACGGGCGGGAGCGGCGCGGGCGACGCCGTGGCGTATCCCGGCGGCGGGGTCCCGGCGTCCCCGGCCGGCGCGTCCCGGTCGCCGGCTCCGTTTCGCCGGCCCGCCGCGGAGGAGCGCGCGGCCGCCCTCGTCGCCGAGCACGGTCTCGACGGCCGCCTCGGCGCCCTCGTCGCCCACCGGGCGGCGGAGCTCGTGCGGTACCAGGACGCCCGCTGCGCACGGCGCTACGTGGCGGACGTCGCCGCGGTCGCGGTGCGCGAGCGCGCGGCGACGGGCGGCGATCGGGTCGCCCGCGCCTACGCCGTCGGTCTGCACAAGCTCGTCGCCTACAAGGACGAGTACGAGATCGCCCGCCTGCACCTCGACGCCACGGAGCGGGCGCGGGTCGAGGCCGAGTTCGGCGCCGGCGCGCGCGTCCGGGTGATGCTCCAGCCGCCGCTCCTGCGGGCCCTCGGCGTCGACCGGAAGATCGCGTGCGGCCCGTGGATCCGCCCGCTGTTCCGGGCGCTCCGGCCGCTGCGCCGGCTGCGCGGCACCCCGCTGGACCCCTTCGGGCACACCGCGGTCCGGCGGACGGAGCGCGCGCTGCCCGGCGAGTACCGCGAGCTGGTCGCCGGGGCGCTCACGCACCTGCGGCCCGAGACCGTGGCGCAGGTCGTCGCCCTGGCGGAGCTGCCGGACGTCGTCCGCGGCTACGAGGACGTCAAGCTGCGCGGCGTCGCGACCTTCCGCGCCCGGGCCGACGAGGGGCTCCGCGCCCTCGCCGCGGCGCCGGTGGACCCGCGGGGTCCGGTGCTCGCCGTCCGCCGGCACCGCGTCGGCGCGGACTGACGGCCGCTGTCGTCCGACCCGCGGTAGCGTGCGCGCATGAGCGACTCCGCACCCGGCCGCGCGCGTGAGCACGACCTCGTCGTCTTCGGCGCCTCCGGCTTCGTCGGCCGGCTGACGGCCGCGTACCTGGCCGAGCACGCCCCGGCCGGCACGCGCGTCGCCCTGGCCGGCCGCTCGCGGTCCAAGCTCGAGGCGGTGCGGGCGACGCTGCCCGCGGCCGCCCGCGACTGGCCGATCGTCGAGGCCGACAGCCACGACGCCGTCGCGCTGTCCGCGCTGGCCCGCGCCAGCCGCGTGATCGTCACGACCGTCGGCCCGTACGCGCGCCACGGGCTCCCGCTCGTCACCGCCTGCGCCGAGGCCGGCACCCACTACGCGGACCTGACGGGGGAGACCCTCTTCATGCGCCGCTCGATCGATACCGCGGACGCCGTCGCGCGCGAGTCCGGCGCCCGCATCGTCCACACCTGTGGCTTCGACTCCATCCCGTCGGACCTCGGCGTGCTCGCGCTGTACGAGGCCGCGAGCGCCGCGGGGGCGGGGGAGCTGGGGGAGACGACCTTCGTCGTGACCGGGCTCGGCGGCGGCGTCAGCGGCGGGACGATCGACTCGATGCGCGGCCAGCTCGACGAGGGCAAGGCCGACCGCGACGCGCGGCGCCTGGCGGCCGACCCGTACGCGCTCTCGCCGGACCGCTCCGCGGACCCGAGCCCCCGGGAGGAGCGCGACCCCACTGGCGTCAGCCGGGACCCGCACACCGGCGCGTGGCTGGCGCCGTTCGTGATGGGGCTCGTCAACACCCGGGTCGTGCGGCGCAGCAACGCGCTGCAGGGCTGGCGCTACGGGCGCGGCCTGCGCTACCGCGAGCTGATGAGCGGCGGCAGGGGCCCGCTCGGCGCGGTCAAGGCCGCCGGCATCGTGGCGATGCTCGCCGGACTCTTCGGCGGCCTGTCGCTGAAGCCGACGCGGAAGGTCCTGGACCGCGTCCTCCCGTCGCCGGGCGAGGGCCCGAGCGAGGAGCAGCGCGAGAAGGGCTTCTTCCGCATCGACATCACCACGACGACGGCGTCCGGCCGCCGCTTCCGCTGCCGGATCGCCGCGAAGGGCGATCCCGGCTACAAGGCGACCGCGGTGATGCTCGGCCAGGCGGGGCTCTGCCTCGCCGAGGACCAGGACCGGCTCCCCGGGGCCGGGGGCGTCCTGACCCCG
The DNA here is from genome assembly GCF_040675535.1 of Patulibacter sp. NPDC049589. Lineage (NCBI taxonomy): Bacteria > Bacillati > Actinomycetota > Thermoleophilia > Solirubrobacterales > Patulibacteraceae > Patulibacter > Patulibacter sp. NPDC049589. Next base: position 2,093 of record NZ_JBFAPC010000089.1, read on the forward strand.
GCCACGGCGATGGGCGGCGTCCTCACCGACCGGCTGCGCGCCGCGGGGCAGACGTACGACGTGACCGAGCTGTAGCCGCCCGGTCGTCGCCCTTGACCTGGACCGCGCTCCAGGTCGTACCGTCGACGGCATGACGACGATCACGCCCCAGCACGCCATCGGGTCCGGCTTCGGCGCCGGCAGCACGGCGGAGGAGGTGGGCCACTTCGCGCTCGCCGGTCACCTGTGGCCGGCGCTCGTCGCCGGCGGCGGCGCCCGCGTCGTCGCGCTCTCGTCGACGGGCCACAAGCGCTCCGGCATCCGCTGGGACGACGTGATGTTCGCGGGCGGCAGCTACGAGAAGTGGACGGCCTACGGGCAGGCGAAGTCCGCCAACAGCCTCTTCGCGGTCCACCTCGACGACGCCGGGCGCGAGCACGGCGTGCGGGCCTTCGCGGCGCACCCGGGCGGGATCCTCACGCCGCTGCAGCGCCACCTGACGACGCAGGAGATGGTCGACCGCGGCTGGATCGACGAGGAGGGCACGCCGCTCCATCGCTTCAAGACGCCCGAGCAGGGTGCCGCGACGGCGACCTGGGCGGCGACGTCGCCGCAGCTCGACGGCCTCGGCGGCGTCTACTGCGAGGACTGCGAGATCGCGGAGCCGACGGACGTGGGCGGCGAGACCGAGGGGATCTCCGGCGTGAACGCCCACGCGGTCGACCGCGACGACGCCGCCCGCCTGTGGGCGCTCTCGGCGGAGCTCACGGGCGTCGACCCGCTGAACTGAGTCGCGGCACGGGGCCCGCGCCCTCCGCGGGTGCCCCGGGCCCTGGCGACGCCCGGTCCGGTCCCGCCCCGAGACGCACGGGGCGGGGCCCGTAGGTCTACCCCTCGATGGCCTCGGAGGCCTCCATCCAGGCCGCCTCGAGCTCCTCGCGCTCGGCGGCCAGGGTGGCCTGGCGCTCGCCGATCTCGCGCAGCTTGCCGGGGTCGGTGGCGGCGGCCGCCATCTCCTCGTAGATCGCGGCCTCGGCCTCGCCGAGCTTCTCGATCTGGCGCTCCATCCGGGCGACCTCCTTGCGGGCGTCGCGTAGGGCGCCGCCCGTCAGGGCGGTGGCCTTCGGCTTCGGGGTCGGGGTGCCCGTGGGCGCGCCCTCGCCGGTGCGGTCGGCGGCGTCCGCGGTCTCCGCGGCGTGCCGGAGCCGCAGGTACTCGTCGATCCCGCCGGGCAGGTGCCGCACACCGCCGTCGCCCATCAGGCCGTAGACGTCGTCGCAGACCCGCTCGACGAAGTAGCGGTCGTGGGAGACGACGATCAGCGTCCCGGGCCACGCGTCGAGCAGGTCCTCCAGGGCGGTCAGGGTGTCGATGTCGAGGTCGTTGGTCGGCTCGTCGAGGATCAGGACGTTGGGCTCCTCCATCAGGAGCCGCATCAGCTGCAACCGCCGGCGCTCGCCGCCGGAGAGGTCCTTGACGAGGGTGCGGGAGCGGGCGCCGCGGAAGCCGAAGCGGTCGCAGAGCTGGCCGGCCGTCAGCTCCAGGCCGTCGCTGGTGGTCGTCGCGCCGCGGACCTCCTCCAGCGACTCGAGGACGCGGACGTTGCCGGGGATCTCGACGGTGTCCTGCGAGAGCTGGGCGAGGCGCACGGTCGAGCCGCGCTGGACCTCGCCGGACTGCGGCTGCAGCGCGCCGCTGATGACGTTGATCAGCGTCGTCTTGCCGGCGCCGTTGACGCCGACCAGCGCGAACCGGTCCCCCGGGCCCAGGCGCCAGGTGGCGTGGTCGAGCAGCACCTTGTCGCCGTAGGCCACCGACGCGTCCTCGACGTCGATGACCTTCCCGCCCAGGCGGCGGGTCGCGAAGCGCAGCAGCTCGACGCCGTCGCGCGGGGCGGGCTCGTCGGCGATCAGCTCGTTGGCGGCGTCGATCCGGAACTTCGGCTTCGACGTCCGGGCCGGCGGGCCGCGTCGGAGCCACGCGAGCTCCTTGCGCAGGAGCTGCCGGCGCCGGGCGTCCTGGGCGGCCTCCTGGCGGTCGCGCTCGGCGCGGGCCAGCACGTAGGACGCGTAGCCGCCGTCGTACTGGTGGACGGTGCCGTCGACGACCTCCCACGTCGTCGTGCAGACCGCGTCGAGGAACCAGCGGTCGTGGGTGATCACGACCATCGTCCCCCGGCGCGCGGCGAGGAACCCGGCCAGCCACGCGACGCCCTCGACGTCGAGGTGGTTGGTGGGCTCGTCGAGCAGCAGCAGGTCGGGGGAGTCCAGCAGCAGCTTCGCCAGGGCGATCCGCCGGCGCTCGCCGCCCGACAGCGGCCCGATCACCGTGTCGAGGCCCTTCGGGAAGCGCCGCAGCTCGACGCCGCCGAGCAGGCCCTCGAGCACCGAGCGGAAGGTCTTGTCGCCGGCCCACTCGTGGTCGGCGCGGCCGCCGACGAGCTCCTGGCGGATCGTCTTCTCGGGGTGCAGCGAGTCGCCCTGGCCGACGAGCGCCAGGTCGAGCGAGCCGACCCGCGTGACCGCGCCGGCGTCGGGCTCCTCGAGGCCCGCGATCAGCCGCATCAGCGTGGACTTGCCGTCGCCGTTCTTGCCGACGATGCCGATCCGGTCGCCGGCCTCGATGCCGAGGGTGACGTCGGTGAGGACGGAGCGGCTCGCGTAGCCCTTGTCGACCGCCTTGAGGTTGACCAGGTTCTTGGGGGCGGGTGCCATCGACCCCCCATCTTGCCGGGACGGGCCGGGGGACCGCCCTGCGGGGTGCCCGCAGCGGCTGGACGCGGCCCGCGTCACCAGGTCCCCGGCGGACGTCCCGGGTGGCCGTCCGCGCCCCCGGGCCCGCGCGGCGCCCGGGGTCAGCCGGGCTCGGAGCCCGTGGCGACCGGGCGCGTCGCGTCGCGGCTGTAGGCGGACCAGGAGCCCGGGTACAGGCGCCCGCGGCCGAGCCCGGCGTGCTCGATCGCCAGCAGGTTGTGGCAGGCGGTCACGCCGGAGCCGCACGACGAGACCAGGGGCGCGTCGGCGGTGACGCCCGCGGCGGCGAAGCGCTCGCGCAGGGCGTCGACGGGCAGCAGACGGCCGTCGGGGCCGAGGTTGCCGCGCGCCGGGACGCTCCGCGCACCCGGAATGTGGCCGGCGCGCGGGTCCAGCTGGTCGGCGGCGCCCGCGTAGCGGTCGCCGGGCCGGGCGTCGATCACGACGTTCGCACGGTCGGTCGCGTCGTCGACGTCCGCGAGCAGGTCCTCCGGCCACGGCCGCGCGGTGAAGACCGCGGGGGCCGCGCTCTCGGGGCCGGTCTCCAGCGGGCCGTCCCAGGCGCCGATGCCGCCGTCCAGCAGCGCGGCGTCGTGGCCGGTGGCCCGCAGCATCCAGACCAGCCGGGCCGCCATCACGCCTCCGGCGTCGTCGTAGGCGATCACGACGTCGGCGTCGCCGATGCCGACGGCCGCGAGGCCGGCCGCGAACGCGTCCGGCGCGGGGAGGGGGTGGCGTCCGCCGGCGTCCGACGCGGGGCCCGCGAGGACGGCGTGGAGGTCGACGAACACCGCGCCGGGGAGGTGCCCGGCCTCGTGCGCCTCGCGGCCGCTGCGGCCGTCGAGGTAGAAGCGGACGTCGGCGAGGACGACGTCGTCGCGGTGCTCCTGCAGCCAGGCGTGATCGACGAAGGGGGAGGTCACGGCCGGAGCGTATCCCGGGAGCGGCCGGCCGTCAGTCCCCGCGGATCGCCCCGACGGGGTCGAAGCCCTCGCCGCCCCGCGGACGCGTGAACGTCGCGAAGATCGACACCACCGCGGCGTTGACCCCGTCGGACGGGGCCCCGGGGTCGTAGCGCAGGCGCTGGAGGTGGCCGTCCAGCAGGGCGCAGACCGTGTCGCCGAGCTCCTCGACGGTGCGGCCGGGGACCATCTCGCGGTCGGTCGCCAGGAGCGCGGCGTGCGTCGCCGGGACGAACGTCGCGACCTGCTGCTCCCGAGCCTCGCGCAGCAGCCGCGCCGCGGAGGCGTCCGTGTCGCAGATCGCCAGGCCGAGGTGGTGGACGCGCTCCTGGGCGGCGGCCTGCGCGCCCGCGGGGCCGGGCAGGAACGGCAGCAGGCCGTCGGCGATCGCCGCGTAGAGGCCCTGCATGTCGACGTCGTCGCGCAGCCCGAGCGCTGCGGCGTGGTAGCCCGCCGTCGCCTCCTCGGCGGCCGCGACCCGCGCGGCGGCCGCGACGGCGAGGATCGCCAGCGCGAGGTCTCGGCGCTGGAACGCGTAGGTGCCGCTGCCGCTGCTGTCGTCGCCGCCGAAGTGGTACCGGACGGACGACGCGGAGCGGTCGCTCGCCTGGGCCAGCCGCTCGGGCGTGAGCGCGCGCAGCAGGTCGCCGGCGTCGGCGTCGCCGATCAGCCGGATGGCCGCCGTCGCGATCTCGTCGCGCGCGGTGGGGGACGCCGGGTCGTGCATCCGCCGTCAGGCGGCCGCGCCGGCGGACCGGACGCGGCGTGGTGGCGCCCGACGGACGGGCGTGGGCGTCAGCGCGCCGGACGGGGCGGGCGAGGGACGGGGCGGGGACGTCGACATGCGCTGCACGGATCCATCGGAGACGAGGGCCTGGTGGGTCTCCGACGGGGACTCGTCGACCGCCCCCCGATCGTACTGGCCGCCCCGTCCCACCCGGCTGTGGGAATGCGCGAGGAGGAGACGCCGCGGACCTGCCGGTCGGCGGAGGCCCGGGCGGGTAGGTTCTCCCCATGGACACGGACACGACGCCCCGACTCGCCGGCGGAGCCGCCTTCGTGGTGGCCGGGATCGCGGTCATGCTGATCGGCGCCCCCGGGCTCCTCGGCGTGCTGCTGATCCTCGCCGGCATGGTGCTGCTGGGGCTCGTCGTCACGGGCCACGAGTCGGTCCCGGCGCTCCTGCGGTCGCGCGGCGTCGGCGGCCGGCGCCGCCGTCCGCGCGACTGAGCGGGGAGCGAGCGCCACCGCGCCGCGACCGTGGCCGGTCCGGCGGCGGGGCGTGCGCAGGCTGCACACCTCGCGGGCGTTCGCCCCGGTGACCACGTGTGCAGCCCGCACGTTGTCCGGATGGCGCATGTGCAGTCCTTCCACCCGGGCCTAGGGTCAAAGGGGTGTCGGGATACGTCCACGCCAGTCGCACCGGGGGCGACCCCGGGGGACCACGCCGTGGGACCGTCCCCGGGCGGGTCCCGGCGCCGGGGGACGACGCCGCGCTCGTCGACGGGACGCTCGGCCGGGACTGGCTGTACCGCGTCATCGGGGCGGTCGCCCAGGGGCCGGACGTCGACCGCGTCCTGCCCGCCGTCGTCGAGCTGCTGAGCGACGCGACGGCCTGCCACGGCTGCTTCGTCTACCTCCGCGACCACGACCGCCTGAAGATGCGGGCCGCGTCGAAGGTCTTCGCCGACGCCGTCGGCCGTGTCTCCTTCGGCGTCGACGAGGGGCTGTGCGGCTGGGTCGTCCGCAACGACGAGCCCGCGTTCATCCGCGAGAACGCGCTCGCCGATCCGCGGATGAAGCTCGTCCCCGAGCTGCAGGAGGAGCGCTTCCAGTCGATGGTCGCGGTGCCGCTCCGCGGTCGCGACGGGGTCGTCATCGGCGTCATCGTGCTGCACACCGAGGCGCCCCGCGAGTTCGGTCAGGAGGTCCTCGACTTCCTGTCGCACGTCGCGTCGCTGGTGGCCGGCACGATCGAGAACGCCCGCCTCTACGAGCGCGAGCAGGAGCGGGTCCGGGCGCTCGAGCAGCTCGCGGCGCTGGTCCGCAGGATCGCGACGGTCGCCGGGCGCGCCGACCTCCTCACCGCGGCGTGCGACGGGACGCTCGAGCTGCTCGGTGCCGACCGCTGCCGGCTGTTCATGGTCGACCTCGACGACGGCGCCACCCGTGTCGTGGCGTCGGCGACCACCGAGGCGGGCGAGAACCGCCCGCAGGACCCGCCGGTCGACGCCCCCGAGCGCGGCGCGCTGGCGGTCCGGATCGCGGCGGGCGACGCGGGCGAGGGCGTGCTGTCGGTCGAGCGGGAGACGCCGTTCCCGTCGCACGAGCGCGGGATGCTCGAGACCGTCGCGGCCCAGGTCGCGGTCGCGCTGCGGACCGTCGAGCTGATCGAGCGGCTGACGGAGGAGAACCTCGTCCGCGACCTCTTCGACGCGATCGCGGCCGGCCGCGGCGGGCAGGTCGCGGCCCGCGCCCGGTCGGCGCGGATCGACCCGGACGGTCCGCACGTGGTGGCGGTCTTCGAGCCGCTGCGCGTCGGCGTCGCCTGGGGTGCGGCCGAGCGGCTGGAGACCCGGCTGCGCCACGCGATCCCCGGCGCGCTCTGTGACCCGAGCCCCGACCGCCTGCGCGTGCTCGTGCCGGTGTCGCCGGCCAGCGACCCGTCCGCGGCGCTGCGCGTGCTGGACGCCGAGCTCGACCTGCTCGCCCGCGAGGAGGGCGCCGTCGCGGGCCGGTCCAGCGTGCAGCAGCAGCTGGCGGCGGACCGCTCGAGCCTCGTCGAGGCCGCCGCCGCGGCCCGGATCGCCCGCGCCCTCTCGCCGGCCGGCGGCGCCCGCGCCTGGGACCAGCTCGGCGCCTATCGCTACCTCGTCGGCGTCGGCGGCGAGGTCGAGCCCGACGGGCGCCACGCGGCCGCGGTCGACGCGCTGTGGCGCTACGACGACCGGCGCGGCAGCGAGCTCGTGCGCACGCTGGAGCGCTACCTCGCCGACCGCAGCGTCGTGCCGACCGCCCGCGCGCTGCACATCCACGCCAACACGCTGCGCCAGCGGCTCGAGCGGATCGAGCACCTGACGGACCTCGTGATCGCCGAGGAGGACCTCGTGTCGCTCGAGCTCGCGATCAAGCTGCACCGCCTGCGGGCGCCGGAGCGCGGCGAGGCGGCGTAGGCGGCCGTAGTCTGGGCCCATGGCCGACGACCCCAGGTCGATGCGCGAGCGGATGCTCGCGGGCGACCTCTACATCGCCGACGATCCCGACCTGCACCGCGAGTCGCTCCACGCGCAGCGGCGGGCGCAGGAGCTGAACGCGATGGACCCGGCGGACGCGGAGGGCCGCGAGGCGCTGTTGCGCGACCTGCTCGGCGCGTTCGGGGAGGGCAGCGAGCTGCGCTCCCCGTTCCACTGCGACTACGGGTACCAGACGTTCGTGGGCGCGCGGACGTTCGCGAACTTCGGGCTCGTCTGCCTGGACGTCGCGCGCGTGACGATCGGCGACGACGTGCAGATCGGCCCGAACGTGCAGTTGCTGACGCCGACGCACCCGGTGCAGCCCGGGCCGCGCCGCGACAAGTGGGAGGCCGCGCAGCCGATCACGATCGGCGACAACGTCTGGCTCGGCGGCGGCGTGGTCGTCTGCCCCGGCGTCACGATCGGCGACAACACCGTGGTGGGCGCGGGCGCGGTCGTGGTCCGCGACCTGCCGGCGAACGTGGTCGCGGTCGGCAACCCGGCGAAGGTCGTCCGGACGCTCGATCCCGAGGGCGGGGCGTAGGACCGGACCTCCCGGTCCCGGCCGCCGGGACGGGGCGGCCCGCAGCGAGGGCTACGCCAGCCCGGCCTCGCGCGCGATCCGCGCGATCAGGTCCGCCGCGGGCTCCTCGGTCGCGTCGCGCCAGCCCTCGCCGGCCCACAGGTGGACGGCGTCGGGGTCGCCCTGCGCGGCCGCCGCGGCGCGCAGGGGGCGGGTCAGGTGGTGGACCTCGGGGTAGGCCGACGGGGCGTCCGGGTAGGCCAGCGCCAGGGGGTTGGCCAGCCCGCGGGCCGGCCGCCCCGTGAACCCGCGGGTGACCGTCGTGCCGGCGTAGCGCCGGTCGAGGATGGCGCGCCGGTGGGTGTCCGACGTGCCGGCCTCGGGGGTGCAGAGCAGCGCGGTGCCGAGCTGGACGCCCGACGCCCCGGCGTCGAGCGCCTGCCGCACGCCGGCCCCATCCATCAGCCCGCCCGCCGCCAGCAGCGGGAGCGGCGACGCCGCGCGCGCCCCGCGCAGGAGCTCCAGCAGCGGCACGAGCTCCCCGCCGCCCGGGAAGGCCCGGTCGTCGACGAACGCACCGCGGTGCCCGCCCGCCTCGGCGCCCTGCAGCACCAGCGCGTCGACGCCGGCGGCGGTCGCCTCCGCGGCCTCGGCGGGCGTCGTCGCGGTCGCGACGACCACGGCGCCCGTCCCCTCGCGGAGCCGACCGACGAGCTCCGACGACGGGCACGCGAACGCGAACGTCACCGCGGCGGGCTCGTGCCCGAGGAGCACCGCGACCTTCGCGTCGATCGCGTCGTCCTCCCAGCGCGGCTCGCCGAGCTCGACGCCGTGCTCGGCGGCCAGCGGCGCCAGCGCGGCGGCGTGGGCGGCGACGCCCTCGGGGTCCGCCGTCGGCGGCCCGGGGAGGAAGAGGTTCGCGCCCCACGGCGCGTCGCTGGCGGCCTCGAGCTCGTCGAGCTTCGCGGCGAACGCGTCGGCCGACAGGTAGCCGGCCGGGACGAGGCCGAGCCCGCCGGCGGCGCCGACCGCGGCCAGCAGCGCGGTGCTCGACGGGCCGCCGGCCATCGGGGCCGACCAGATCGGCAGTCGCGGGGCGCGACCGGGGGCGAAGCGCAGCTCGGGAGCCATGACGACAGCCAACCGCATCGGCGCCCCCGACGCGGTCGATCGGGCTGGTCCGCCGGGTACCGTGGGCCGCATGAGCGCAGAGCCCGAGTTCGACGTCGTCGTCATCGGCACGGGGCCCGGCGGCCGCGGGGTCGCCCCGGCCCTCGCCGCCGCCGGCAAGCGGGTCGCCGTCGTGGAGGACGAGCTCGTCGGCGGCGAGTGCCCGTTCTGGGCCTGCATCCCGTCCAAGACGCTGCTGCGGCCCGGCCAGCTGCGCGCGCAGGCCGGGCACGTCGCCGGCGTCTCCGTGCCGGAGCTCGACTGGGCGGCGATCCGCGACTACCGCGACTACATGAACTCCGGCCTCGACGACGGGGCGAAGGCCGACTGGATGTCCGGCATCGACGGCGTGACGCTCGTCCGCGGCCGGGCGACCGTCCCCGAGCGCGGGCTCGTCGTCGTCGGCGACCGCGAGCTGCGCTGCACCGACGTGGTGATCGCGTCGGGCACCCACCCCGCGATCCCGGACCTGCCCGGCCTGGAGCGCGAGCACGTGTGGACCAACCGCGAGGTCACGTCGCTGGAGGAGATCCCGTCGTCCGCCGTGGTGCTCGGCGGCGGCGCGGTCGGGCTCGAGGTCGCGCAGTACCTCCAGTCGTTCGGCTCCCAGGTGACGCTGCTGCAGCGCTCCGGCCGCCTGCTGACCCGCGAGGAGCCCGAGGTCGGCGAGCACGCGGCGCGGGTGCTGCGCGAGCACGGCGTCGACGTGCGGCTGGACACGAGCATCGCGTCGGTCCGTCACCACGACGGCCGGACCCAGGTCACGACGGACGCCGGGGACGTCCTCGACGTCGAGCGGCTCGTCGTCGCCGCGGGGCGCTCGCCGCGGATCGACGGCCTGACGCCCGACGGCGTGACCGTCGAGCACGGCCTGATCCGGGTCGACGAGCAGTGCCGGGCGGCCGACGGGATCTGGGCGGTCGGCGACATCACCGGCGAGGCGCCGTTCACCCACGTCGCCGGCTACCAGGGCCGCGTCGTGGTCGACGCGCTGACCGGCGGCGACGCCGTCGCCGACTACCGGGCGATCCCGCGGGTCGTCTTCCTGGAGCCCGAGATCGCGGCGGTCGGCCTGACCGCCGACGCCGCCCGCGAGCGGGGCATCGCCGTGCGGACGACGACGCTGGCGCTGAGCGGCACCGACCGGACCGAGACCTACGGCCGCGGCCTGGAGGGCGGCGTCGGCCTCGTCCTGGACGCCGGCGAGGACGTGCTCGTCGGCGCCTGGGCGGTCGGCCCGGAGGCGGGGGAGTGGATCCACACGCCCGCGCTGGCGATCAAGGCGTCGATCCCGCTGGCCGTCCTGAAGGACTTCGTCCCGCAGTTCCCGACGTTCAGCGAGCTGTGGGGCGCGGCCTTCCGGCAGCTCTGAGGCGACCGCAGGGGCCAGCGCCGTCGTCCCGCCTGTGGGCCTACGACCGTCAGAGGACCGCGCGCCCGGTCAGCGGTCCGTCGCCGGACCGGCCAGCCGCCGCAGCACCGCCTCGACCTCCGCGGCGTCGGGCGGGTCGTCCGTCATCAGGCCGTGCAGGCAGACGCCGTCGAGCAGTGCGGCGAACGCCCGGCGGTCGACCTCGTCCATCCCCACGCCGAGCGGGCCGATCGCGACCTCGAGCCAGGCCAGGGCCGCGGGGCGCAGGGCCGGGCGGCGCGCGGCCAGGAGGTAGAGCTCGAACTCGGCGACCGCGCGTTCGCGGTGGTGGCGGGACTCGTCCGCGAGGAACGCCGCCAGGGCCTTCAGGTGGTCCTCCGGCTCGTGCCCCGCCAGCGTCGCGGCCCACTCCTCGGTGGCCGTGGTGATGGCCGCGACCAGGAGCTCGTCGATGGTGCCGAAGTGGTACCGGACGGAGGCCGCGGCCACCCCGGCGTGCCCGGCGACCGCGCGGTGGCTGACGCCGCCGACGCCGTCCCGGGCGAGCACCGCCAGCGTGGCGTCGATGAGCGCGCGGCGGCGGACGGCGCCGCGCGCGGCCCGGCCGTCCTCGGGGACGGCGGTCGCCGACGCCGGCCGCCGGGCCGGGGTGGTCGTGGGGTCCGGCATCAGTCGTGCGCCGCGCCGAGCTCCAGCGCCGCGGCCCCCGCGATGACGAGCAGCAGACCGACGACCTGGACGCCGGTGAGGGTCTCGCCGAACAGGGGGATGCTCAGCGCCGCGACGAGCGCGATCCCGAACGCGCACCAGATCCCGTAGGCGATCCCCAGCGGGACGCCGCGACCGAGGCAGAGCCCGAGCAGCGTGAACGCGGTGATGTAGCCCGCGACGACGAGCACGATGAACGGGGCCTTCGAGAACCCGTCGGACGCGCGCAGGCTCATGGTGGCGATGACCTCCGACACGATGGCGCCGGCGAGGAAGACGTAACCCATGGGGAGCTCCGGGAGGGACGACGGCCGGGGACCGTCGCCGAGGAAGTGGTGCGGACGTACTACTTGTACGAACGTACCACTCCGTCGACGCTCCTGCCGCGCTCCGTGCACGGCGTCCGCGCTGCCGGTCTACGCGGCGATCGTCTCGGGCGCCCGCACGCCCGTCAGCTCCTCGGACAGGGTCCAGAGGCGCTTGGCGGCCTCGGCGTCGCTCGCCTCGGCCGTGCGGCCGACGAGCACCGGACCGCCGCGCATCTCGGCGAAGCCGTCCGGGCCGACGTAGGACGCGCCGGGCAGGTCCTGCGACGCGGCGTACAGCGTGGGCGCCGCGCCCGCCGCGTCGTCCTGGGCCAGCACGCGGTTGCCGATCTTCATGCCGATCCGCTGCAGGGGGTTGGTCGTCGCCGACTGCAGGTTCGTGGCGGCGTAGCCCGGGTGGGCGGCGACGGCCCGCACGGGCGAGCCCGCGGTGCGGAGCCGCCGGTCCAGCTCGAGGGTGAAGAGGAGGTTCGCCAGCTTCGACTGGCCGTACGCCGCCCAGTTCTTGAACTCGCGGCGCTCCCAGTTCGGGTCGTCGAGGTCGACGGAGGCGCCGCGGTGGGCGCCGGAGGCGACCGTGACCACGCGGTCGGTCACGTGGGGGAGCAGCAGGTTCGTCAGCGCGAAGTGGCCCAGGTGGTTCGTGCCGAACTGCAGCTCGAAGCCGTCCTTCGTGGTGCCCTGCGGCGGGATCATCACGCCGGCGTTGTTGATCAGCACGTCGAGGTCGCCGTCCCACGCGTCGGCGAACGCGCGGACGGAGGCGAGGTCGGCGAGGTCGAGCGGGCGGACCTCGACGTCGCCGGCGATCGTCGCGGCGGCGCGCTCGCCCTTCTGGGCGTCGCGGACGGCGAGCACGACGCGGGCGCCGACCCGCGCCAGCTCGCGGGCGGCCACGAGGCCGATCCCGCTGTTGGCACCGGTGACGACGACCCGGCGGCCGGCGAAGGAGGGGAGGTCCGTGGCGGACCAGGAGGGCGACTTGGGCATGCGACGGAATGTAGGCGGTGACAACAGAGTTGTCAATGGCAACATCGACCGCCCTCGCCGCTATGCTCGGAGCGTGGGTTCCCCGACCGAGACGCCGCGCCGCTATCACCACGGCGACCTGCGCGACGCGCTGCTGCGGCGTGCCGAGGAGGTTCTCTCGGCCGACGGCGCCGACGCGCTGTCGCTGCGGGGGATCGCCCGGGACGTCGGCGTCAGCCACGCGGCGCCACGGCGGCACTTCGCCGACAAGCAGGCGCTGCTGGACGCGCTCGCCGAGGTCGGCTACGCCCGCCTCGGCCGCGAGCTGGACGCGGCGATCGCCGACGGCGACGCCACCGAGGGCCGCCCGTTCCTCGACCGGCTCGTGGCGCTCGCCCGCGCGTACGTGGGCTTCGCGGTGCGCGACGCGGAGCTGCTCGAGCTGATGTTCGCCGGCAAGCACCGGCCCGGGGCGTCGGAGGCCCTGATCGACGCCGGCCGGCGGGCGTTCGCCGCGCCGCTCGCGCTGATCGCGGCGGGCCAGGCGACCGGCGAGGTCGTCGCGGGCGACGTCGAGCGCGTGTCCACCGCCGGCTGGGCCGGCATCCACGGGCTGGCGACGATGGCGAACGCCGGCCTGGTCGACGTCGCGGCGCTCCCGGACCTGCTCCCCGAGGTCGTGGAGCGCCTGGTGCTGGGGCTGCGGCCACGCCCTTGAGCGCGCCGGATCCGCCCTGAGCCACGCGTTCTCCCTGCACCCGGGGCGGGTTCTCCCACAGCACGACCGAACGTCCGTTCGCATGCGTAGACTCGGTGCAATGGCAGGAAGCGGTCGGATCGTCGTCACCGGTGCTCGCGAGCACAACCTCAAGGACGTCTCGCTCGAGCTCCCCCGGGACTCGCTCGTCGTCCTGACCGGGCTCTCGGGCTCGGGCAAGTCGTCGCTGGCGTTCGACACGATCTACGCCGAGGGCCAGCGCCGCTACGTCGAGTCGCTCTCGGCCTACGCGCGCCAGTTCCTCGGGCAGATGGACAAGCCGGACGTCGACTCGATCGAGGGCCTCTCGCCGGCGATCTCGATCGACCAGAAGACGACCTCGCGCAACCCACGGTCGACCGTCGGCACGGTGACGGAGGTCCACGACTACCTGCGCCTGCTGTGGGCCCGCATCGGCCACCCGCACTGTCCCAACGGCCACGGGCCGATCGCCGGCCAGTCGGTCGAGCAGATCATCGACCGCGTGATGGCGCTGCCCGAGGGCACGCGCTTCATGGTCCTGGCGCCGCTGGTCCGTGGCCGCAAGGGCGAGTTCCGGGAGCTCTTCGGGCACCTCAAGGACGAGGGCTTCCTGCGCGTCGAGGTCAACGGCGACCTGCGGATGCTGGAAGAGGACATCGTCCTCGACAAGAAGTACAAGCACGACATCTCCGTCGTCGTCGACCGCCTGGTGATGCGCCACGACGTGCGCAAGCGCCTGGCGGAGGGCATCGAGGCCGCGACGAAGGAGGCCGAGGGCCTGGTCGAGATCGCGCTCGTGCTGCGCGAGGGCGACGAGATCCCGGAGGACTGGGACGAGCGCCACACGTTCTCGGAGAACTTCGCCTGCCTGACGTGCGGCTTCTCGATGTCCGAGGTCGAGCCGCGGACGTTCTCGTTCAACGCCCCGCACGGTGCCTGCCCGCGCTGCACCGGCCTCGGCGCGCAACTGATCGTCGACCCCGACCTCGTCATCCCGGACGCGGGGAAGTCGCTGTCGGACGGCGCGATCAAGCCGTGGTCGTCGTCGCCGAACCCGTTCTACCGCAAGCTGCTCGAGGGGCTGTCCGAGCACTTCGACGTGCGGATGGACGTCCCGTGGAACGAGCTCTCGGGCGAGGAGCAGGAGGGCATCCTCTTCGGCGACCCCGACGGCGAGCGGGTGCCGCTGCGCTTCAAGGGCCGGACGGGCCGCCGCCGCACGTACAACATGCGCGCGGAGGGGGTCATCACGAACCTGGAGCGCCGCTACCGCGAGTCCGACTCCGAGCAGGTCAAGGAGAAGATCGAGGAGTACATGGGCATGGTGCCCTGCCCGGACTGCGAGGGCTCGCGCCTGAAGCCCGGCCCGCGCAACGTGCTGATCGGCGGCATCGGCATCCACCAGTTCTCCGCGCTGTCGGTGCACAACGCGCTGACGTGGATCGACGAGGTCGAGCTCTCGAAGACCGAGCGCAAGATCGCCAACCTCATCGTGCGCGAGATCAAGGAGCGCCTGTCGTTCCTCGTCGACGTCGGCATCGGCTACCTGACGATGGACCGCGGCGCGGCGTCGCTGTCGGGCGGCGAGGCCCAGCGCATCCGGCTGGCCACCCAGATCGGGTCGGCGCTGGTCGGCGTCCTCTACGTGCTGGACGAGCCGTCGATCGGCCTGCACCAGCGCGACAACGAGCGCCTGATCAAGACGCTCGAGCGCCTGCGGGATCTCGGCAACAGCGTCCTGGTCGTCGAGCACGACGAGCAGACGATGCGGCGCGCGGACCGCCTGATCGACATGGGCCCCGGCGCCGGCGAGTACGGCGGCGAGGTCGTCGCCAACGGCACGCCGAAGCAGGTCGAGGCGAACAAGAACTCCCTCACCGGCCAGTTCCTCTCGGGTGCCCGGGCGATCCCCGTGCCGGACGAGCGGCGCGAGCGCACCGGCGACCTCGTCATCCGCGGCGCGCGGGACCACAACCTCAAGGGCCTCGACGTCACGATCCCGCTCGGCGTGCTCTGCGTCGTCACCGGCGTGTCGGGGTCGGGCAAGTCCACGCTGATCAACGGGATCCTCCACAAGGCCGCCGCGGCGCAGCTCAACCGGGCGCGCGTCCGTCCGGGCGCCCACGACTCGATCGAGGGGATGGAGCAGCTGGACAAGGTCATCCAGGTGAACCAGTCGCCGATCGGCCGCACCCCGCGGTCGAACCCCGCGACGTACACCGGGATCTTCGACCACATCCGCACGCTGTTCTCGCAGACACCGGAGGCCAAGGCCCGCGGCTACAAGCCGGGCCGCTTCTCGTTCAACGTCAAGGGCGGCCGCTGCGAGGTCTGCAAGGGCGACGGGCAGATCAAGATCGAGATGCACTTCCTGCCGGACGTCTACGTCCCGTGCGAGCAGTGCGACGGCAAGCGCTACAACCGCGAGACGCTCGAGGTCCACTTCAAGGGCAAGTCGATCGCCGACGTCCTCCACATGCCGGTGGACGAGGCGATCGAGTACTTCGAGAACGTCCCGAAGATCCGGCGCCGGCTCGAGACGATCCGCGACGTCGGCCTCGGCTACGTCCGGCTCGGCCAGCCGGCCACGACGCTGTCGGGCGGCGAGGCGCAGCGGGTCAAGCTCGCGCACGAGCTCGCGCGCCAGGCGACGGGCCGCACGCTCTACATCCTGGATGAGCCGACGACGGGCCTGCACTTCGCGGACGTCGAGCGCCTGCTCGAGGTCCTCCAGCGCCTGGTCGGCACCGGCAACTCCGTCGTGGTCATCGAGCACGACCTCGACGTCATCAAGACCGGCGACCACCTGATCGACCTCGGTCCCGAGGGCGGCGACGGCGGCGGCGAGCTCGTGGCCCAGGGCACGCCCGAGCAGGTCGCGGCGGTCGACGCGTCGCACACGGGCCGCTTCCTGCGCGAGCTCGTCACGCCCGACGCCGCCGCGGTCGCGGCCGGCGGCACGGCGAAGCGGGCGCCGGAGGACGAGCGTCCGCGCAGCACGAAGACCAAGGCGCAGAAGCAGGCCGAGGCCGCCGAGGCCCGCGAGCGGATCGCGGCGGCGAAGCAGCGACCGGCGACCCGCCGCAAGCGCGCGGCCGCGGCGGACTGAGGTCGGGCCGGTGGCAGGAGCGGTCTACGGCGAGCTCGCGCCCCCGCCCGCCCTGGCCGATCGCGTCGCGTGCCGGCGTCCGGCTGCGTCCCGGTGCGGCCGGCCGCCCTACAGCGCCCGCCCCGGGGCCGGTCGACCGGGGGCGACCCGGGGCCTCAGCGCGTCCGGAAGCTGACGGTCTTCGTCCGCGACGTGCCCGGGTCGTTCTGGGCCTGGACGGTGATCCAGTAGCGGGCCGCGGGCAGGCCCTTCTTGAAGCGCAGGGTGTAAGCGACCCGCTTGCGGCCGACCGCGGGGTTGATCCGGTACTTCGACGTGCTCATCGTCGTCCACCAGCGCTTGCCGTCGTACGCCTGGTCGCGGACGCCCTGCTTCAGGCGGATCCGGCGCTTGACGTTGACCTGGGCGAACTGGACGCCGCTGTCGAGGTCCTCGAAGTGCACGCGGACGCTCTTGATCCGGGAGCCGACCCGGGTCTTCGGCAGGGTCACGGAGACCACCGGCGCCGTCGCGTCGGGCACGGGGGCCGGCTCCGTCGTCGTCGGCGTGGTGGTCGTCGTCGGCTCGGGCTGGAACGGTGGCGGGTCCTGCGCGACGGCGACCGCCGCGAGGGCGCCTGCGGCACCGGAGGAGACGATGGAGAGGGCGAGGGCGAGCCGGGGGAGTCGCATCCGCCGATCCTACGCCCGCCCCGCGATCGCGGGGCCGGGGCACCGGGTACCGGCGGCGTAGGCTGTCGTGCGACCGGCCACCGGCCCCTCCCTCATGCGACGACCGCCGACCCACCGCACCCTCCGCCATCGCCGCGCCGATCGCTCGCGCATCCAGGAGGCCGGTCCCCCGACCGCGATGGAGGCCCGCTCGATCGACGAGGCCCTGACCGACTGCGCGGTCTACGACCACGGCGAGCGCAGGGGCGGCGTCGTCCCGCTCACCGAGGCGATGGGCCGCGCGCACCGTGCGAAGGACGGCTTCGTGTGGATCGGGCTCCACGACCCCGAGCCCGCGGCCGTCGAGGCGCTCGGCGTCCAGTTCGGGTTGCACCCGCTGCTCGTGGAGGACGCGATCCAGGCGCACCAGCGCCCGAAGCTCGAGGCCCACGAGGGCCTGATCGCGCTCGTGATGAAGACCGCGGAGTACGTCGACGAGACCGAGCGCGTGGTGATCGGCGAGCTGATGATCGTCGTCGGGCCGAAGTTCGTCGTCACGATCCGCCACGGCTCGCCGGTGCCGCTGAAGGGGCTGCGCGAGGACCTCGAGAACGACCGCACCCGCATGGAGCGCGGGCCCGGCGCCGTCTTCCATGCGATCGTCGACCGCGTGGTCGACGAGTACGCCGACGTCCTCGACGGGCTGTTCAACGACGTCGACGAGGTGGAGGCGATGGTCTTCTCCGACGAGCGCAACAACCCGACGGAACGCATCTACCGCCTCAAGCGCGAGGTCATCGCGTTCAAGAAGGCGGTCGGCCCGCTGGTCCACCCGATCACGCGGCTCGTCGAGGACGAGGAGCTGCCGGTGCCGGACCGCGCGCGGCCGTACCTGCGGGACGTCCTCGACCACCTCGTGCGCGACGCGGAGGCCGTCAACTCGATCGACGACGTGCTCTCCGGCGTCCTGGACGCCAACCTCGCGCAGATCTCGCTGCGTCAGAGCGAGGACGCCCGCAAGATCTCGGCCTGGGCGGCGATCGCGGTCGTGCCGACGATGATCTTCGGCCTCTACGGCATGAACTTCGAGCACATGCCGGAGCTGAAGTGGGGGATCGGCTATCCGCTCGTGCTCGTCGTGACGCTCGGCATCTGCGTCGTGCTCTACAGCCGCCTGCGGCGCGCCGGCTGGCTCTGAGGCCGGACCCTACGCGCGAGTAGGTACGACGTCCGCACGGCTATGCTCCGGCGCATGCCGGCCTACCCCCTCCGCCATGTCGACGACGCGTTCCTGAAGGACGCGCCGCTCGTGATCCGCAGCACGGTCCAGCTGAAGGCGCAGCCGCCGCAGGTCTGGGCGGCCCTGGGCAGCGACGAGATGTGGTCGTGGCTCCCGCTCATCGACCGGCTGGAGTGGCAGTCGCCGCGGCCCCACGCGGTCGGGTCGATCCGGCGCCTGCGGATGGGGCGGTTCCTGACGATCGACGAGGAGTTCTACCGCTGGGACGTCGAGCGGCGGGCGACCTTCCGGGTCGCCGGCCAGAGCCGGAAGGTCCTCGACGCGCTGATCGAGGACTTCGTGCTCGTGCCCTCGGAGGGCGGCACCGAGCTGACGTGGACGATTGCGGTGTCCCCGCTGAAGGGCCGCGGCCTGCCGCTCGGCCTGCTCGCCCCGCTGCTGCGCCCGGGCAACACGGTCGCGATCGGCGGGATCAAGAAGCTGCTGCGCTGATCCCGGCGCGGCCGGGGGATAGGCTCGCCGCGTGTCCGCGCCGCCCGATCACACCCGACCGCCGGTGCCGCCGCTGGACGCCCGCCTCGTCCGGCAGTGGGTCGCGAAGTGGCGCTGGTACACCCGGCCGCAGCGGCCGTGGAACCGCGCCCGCCTGGCGGTCGAGCTGGCGCGGCGCGAGGCCTTCGCCCGCGGGCGGCTCAACGGCGACGTCCTCGGGATGCTCCTCGACGGCCGGCTGGAGCTCGGCCCGCAGGTCTTCCTCGAGCCCGGCGTGTGGCTGACCGCCGGGGACCACGGGCGGATCCGCGTCGGCGGCGGGACGTTCCTCAACCAGGGCGTGATGATCGCCGCCGAGGGTCTCGTCGAGATCGGCGAGCACTGCATGGCGGCCAACGGCTGCCTGATCACCGACGGCAGCCACCGCTTCGAGGATCCCGACGTCCCGGTGCCGTGGCAGGGCTTCACGACCAAGGGCCCGACCCGCATCGGCGACGACGTCTGGCTCGGCGCCAACGTCGTCGTCACCAGCGGCGTCACGATCGGCCGGCGCTGCGTGATCGGCGCCAACTCCGTCGTGACGGAGGACATCCCGCCGTTCACGATCGCCGCCGGCACCCCCGCACGACCGATCCGGACGATCACCTACCCGGGGGCGGCCGCGGTGCCGGACGCGGAGCGCCCGGCGGTCTGACGCGGGAATCGCGCCGGCCCCGGACCTGGCGGACGGCCCCGGACGGGTGGACCGGGTCGGGCTCGCGTCGCGCACCGTCCCGCGCCGGACGCAGGACGCCCGCCTCCGGCGCCGGGTGCCCGGACGCCGGCGCGTCACCCCGGGCCGCTCAGCCGCCGAAGCGGGACCGCAGCGCGCGGACGTTCTCGACGTAGCGCTTCGTGTCGTCGTACATGCCACGAGAACGGACCGACGAGAGGCCTTGGTAGTACGCGGCGGCGGCCTGGTCGGGGTCGCCGCCCGTCTCGCGCAGCAGGTGCTGGAGGTAGAGCGTCCCGGCCTGGACGTTGTCCGCGGCCGAGCTCGGGTCCAGGGCCCGGGAGGAGAGGTTGCGGTTGATCCAGGTCCACGTGCCGGGCATGACCTGCATCACGCCGCGAGCGCCGACGGAGGACACGGCGCCGTTGTTGAACCCGCTCTCCTGCCAGGCGATCGCGCGGGCCAGGGACGCCGGCACGCCGTTGGCGGCCGCGGCGGAGCCGACGTCGGTCGCCGAGACCCGGGTGCCGGCGCTCGCGGCCGTGCCGGTCGCGGAGGCCGTCGCGGTCGTTCCGGAGGCGCCGGTGCTCGACGACGCGGTCGCGGTCGCCGCGGCGGCGGTCGACGTGGAGGCGGCGCTCGACGGCGTGGTGCCGGTCGGGTCCGAGGCGGCCGAGGCGGACGAGCCCGCGCCGGTGGAGCCCGCCGTCGGCAGGGACAGCCGGCGGCCCGCGGGGAGGAGCGCCGAGGCGTTGACGCCGTTGTGGGCCGCGAGCGCCGTCACCGAGACGCCCGCGCGGGCGGCGATGGCGCTGAGGGTGTCGCCCGGCTGCACGACGACCCCGCCGGCGGACGAGCCGGTCGCGGACGCCGTGCCCGCCGACGTGGCGGAGGACGCCGCCGATCCGGATGAGCCCGCCGGCGACGCGACGACGGCGGCGGCCGGCGCTCCGGCCGACCCACCGCCGGCGGGGATGCTGATGATCTGGCCGGCCTGGACGGCGGAGTCGGGGGAGAGGCCGTTGGCGGCGGCGAGCGCGGCCGGCGAGAGGCCGTTGAGCGCGGCGATCTGCCACAGGGACTCGCCCGCCTCGACCTGGTGGACGGGCTGGGCGTGGGCGGCTGGGACGGCGGCGGCGGTCAGCGCGAGGGCGCCGAGCAGCACGGCCGCCCGACGTCGGAACGCGTTGGGGGTCACGCGCGCCTCCTTCGGGTGGGGGATGACGGGGGCTCGTCGGTTCTCGCGCACCGCGGGCGGCATGGCAAGGCCGGGACCCCGTCCGCAACCGATGTTGCGCACCCCGGGAGTCGTCGGCCGGGCGGCGCACCGCCGGCCGGCGTCCTCGCGCCGGCTGGTCCCCGGGACGCCGTCCGCACGCCGAGCCGTCGGGACTCCCCGGTAGCGTCGACACGCCAACCCGACCCGAGATCCGCCCGTGCAACCAGGCCAGAGCATCCCCCGAACGGTCCTCGCGGCCAGCCTCACGATCCTCGCGGTCGCCGGCGTCGTCGTGCTCGTCTACCTGCTGCGCGGGCCGCTCTCGTGGCTGGCGATCGCGGGCTTCATCGCCGTCGCGGTCTCCGGGCCGGTCGGGAAGCTCGAGCGGCGGATGCCGCGCGGCCTCGCCGTCCTGCTCGTCTACCTCGGCGTCCTGCTCGTGCCGGCGATCGTGGGTCTCATCGTCGTGCCGCCGCTGGTGCGGGCCGCCAGCGACCTGATCGACCAGGCGCCGCACTACGCCGACGAGGTCCAGCACTACGTCAACGGCAACGAGTCGCTGCGCAAGCTCGACGACGACTTCGACCTCGTCCAGCAGCTGCAGAACCAGGCCGACAAGCTCCCCGCGCGCGTCGGCGACGCGGCCTCCTGGCTCGGCGACCTGGGCCTCGGGATCGTCAACTCGGTCTTCGCCGCGGTCACGATCCTGATCCTCAGCGTCTTCCTCGTCGGCAGCGGCCGCCGCTGGATCGACGGGCTCCTGGACATCGGCACCCCGGACCACGCGGACCGCATCCGCGAGACGCTCGACCGCATGGCCGGCGCGGTGGGCGCCTACATCGGCGGCGCGGTCCTGCAGGCGCTGATCGCGGGCTCGCTGGCCTACGTCGTGATGCTCGTCCTCGGGGTGCCGTTCGCGGCCCCGCTCGCCGTCACCGTCGCGCTGTTCGGCCTGATCCCGATGATCGGCGCGACGATCGCGGCGGTGATCGTCGGCATCGTCACGCTCTTCCACGACTTCCCGACCGCCACGATCATCTGGGTCGTCTGGGCGGTCGTCTACCAGCAGGTCGAGAACACGGTGATCCAGCCCCGGATCCAGAGGCGCGCCGTCGGCGTCCACCCGCTGGGCGTGATGGTGGCCGTGCTCTTCGGCGGCAGCCTGCTGGGCGTGATCGGCGCACTGCTGGCGGTCCCGATGGCCGCGTCGCTCCAGATCGGCGTGCAGGCGTGGTGGGCGTACCGGCAGGAGATCCGGGGCGAGGCCGACGGAGACGACGACGGCGACCCGGCGGACGACGACGGACCGTCCGACTCGGGCGTCGCGGACACGGCCCCGGCCCCCGCCTGACGGCTGGTCGGCGTCCTCCCGTCCTGCGGTGAGCCTGGCGGCGACGATCGTCCTGCGCGTCGGGTCGTCGGTGCCGTACCCTCGGGCGGGCGGCGTAGACGACCTTCGCGATCGCGGTGTGGGCGGCGACCGTGGGGTGGACCG
>NZ_JBFAPC010000090.1:0-23525 GCF_040675535.1 Patulibacter sp. NPDC049589
CGACCGGCACCGCCGGCCGCGGCTCGGCGGGAACGTCGGGTACCGCGGCGAGGCGCGGGGGCGCGCCGCCCGCGACGAGCTCGACCGACGTCGACGCGCGCAGGCGGGGACCGATCGCGGCGGCCAGCTCGTGCGGCCGCGCGGTCGTCAGGCGGCTCAGGGCGAAGTCCTCGGCGGTGCTCATGCCGCCCCCTCTCCTGGCGTGGGGCCGCCCGGCGGGACGGCACGGTCAGCCGCGCCACGTGACGCGTCGGACGACGGACGGCTGCCGCCCGTGCGACCCGAGGCCGCCGCGCCGATCGGCGGACCCGCGCCCTCCATCGTCTCGATCCGCACGGCCCACTCGGAGCCGTCGACCACCAGCAGGCGGCCCGTCCCGACGCGCAGGCCGTTGACGTAGAGGTCGACCGGGTCGTCGGCGAGGCGGTCCAGCGCGAGGACCTCCCCACCCGGCACGCCCGCCAGGCGCCCGGCCGGCAGGCGCGTGCGGCCCAGCTCGACCCACAGGTCGACCTCGGCGGCGCCCAGCGCGGCGGCCATCCCGGCGTCCGAGCGGTCGACGGCCGGGCCCTCGGACAGGACCTCGGCGTCGCGCTCGTCCAGCGCGCGGGTCATCCGCACGACGAACGCGTAGGGCACGAGCTGCACCAGCCGGCAGACGACGCCGTGGACGGTGATCGGCACGACGGTCGAGTGCGGCGCGGGCTCGGCGAGGCCGTCGGCGTCGCCGTCCTCGACGAGGTCGCGGACCCGCGGCGGCGCGATCTCGACCTCGGTCCCCAGCAGCCCGCTGGTCGCGAAGGCCGCGGCGGCCATCATCTGGTTCATCGCCTCGGCGACGGCCGAGCGCTCCATCTCGTCCAGCGGCGCGGTCTCGTCGTCGGGCGGATCGGTGAAGCCGAGCATCGCCCGCGCCAGGCCGCGCGCGCCGGCGAGCGGCGCGACGAAGACGTTGCCGCCGGTCACGCCGTCGACGTACGAGACGTCCGCGGCCAGCGCCGGGACGGGCAGGTTCGCGAGCGGGTCGGCGCCGGACTCCATGACCCGCGGGCGCCCGACCTCGACGGCGTCGGGGCAGAAGGCGCGCAGGGCGTCGGCGGCCGCCTCGGCGCAGACCGTCGCCAGCTCGAGCAGGACGCGCTCGGCGCTCATCCGTCGTCCTCGAGCAGGCCCTCGATCTGCACGGCCCGGCGCGCGTCGAGGCGTCCAGGCCGGCAGCGGAAGACGGCGGTGTCCTCGACGCAGAGCTCGACCCCCGACGACGTCGGGGACTCCAGGCGGACGAGGTCGCCCGGGCGCATCGCCAGGACGGCGTCGAGCGTCACGCGCACGCGGGCGACCTCGGCGCGCGCGACGACCTCGACGGAGCGCACGACGGCGTCGGCGTCCGGATCGTCCTCGTGGGTGCGGTCGCGGTCCGTCGCGCCGGCCAGGGCGTCGGCGACGGCCGCGACGGCGGAGTGCGGGACGAGCAGGACGAACGCGCTGGAGCGCCGCATCAGGCGGACCTCCATCGTCACCACGAGCGTCGGCTCGGAGACCGGGCTGAGGTGGCCGGTCTCGGACGTCGGATCCAGCCGGTCGATCCGCAGCGGCAGGCCGCAGAGGTCGTCCCAGACGGGCCCGAGCTGCGACACGAGGTGCTCGAAGAGCAGGCCGGAGAGCGCCCAGTCGATGTCGCCGAGGCGGCGCGCGCCGGCGGCGGTGTCGGTCGTCCCGCCGAGCAGCAGCTCGACCGCCGTCAGCACGAACGGCTGCTCGGCGGTCAGCAGGAAGCGCCGGCCGCCGCCGGCCGCGAGCGTCACGCCGATCGCGTCGCCCGGCAGCGCGGCGTGCGCGGCCGCCCAGCCGAGCTGGTCGAGGTCGATCAGCTCGAACTCCACCTGGGCGCGCAGCTCGGCCGACAGGCGCGTCGACGCGGAGCGGCAGAACGTCTCCATCGCGCGGCGCGTCCGGCGCTCCTGGTCGCCGGAGAACTTCGTCGGCCGCGTGAAGTCCATCCGGCGCAGGCGGCGGGCCCGGCGCGACGGGAGCGACGGCACGTCGACGGCGCCGTCGCGGGCGGCCTCGACGAGCGCCGAGATCGCCTCCTGGCTCATCGACTCGCTCATGCGGCCCCGTCGCCGGCGGCGGGCAGGGCCCCCGGCGCGGGCGCACCGGCGGCGTCGGCCTCGTCCGGGGCGGTCGCCCCGACCGCGGGGATCATCGCGGTGATCCGCAGCGCGAACTCCTCGTCGACCACGACGACCTCGCCGTGGGCGATCGGCTTGCCGCCCGCGAGCAGGTCGACGGGCTCGCCGGCCAGGCGGCGCAGCTCGACGATCGAGCCCGGGCCCAGGCGCAGCGCCTGGCCGAGCGTCATCACGGTCCGCCCGATCTCGACGGACAGCTCGATCGGCACGTCGTGCAGCCGCGACAGGTCGCCCCCGGCGGACGCGGCGACGGCGCGGCCGTCGTCGGGGACGAGCTCCTCGCTCGCGGTCCATTCGCTGTTGCTCATCCGCATCCCTACTGGACCGTGATGTCGGGCAGGAGCACGTCGCCGACGTGCAGGTCGGTGCGCTGCTTCAGGCGCTTGCGGACGAGCCGCTTGACCTTCTCGCGGCCGGCGGCGTTCGACAGCTCCGGGCCGGTCGCGGCGCCGACGACGTCCGTGATCACGTCGCGGACGACGGCCTCCTCCGGCATCACGCCGTAGCCCTCCGGCGGGGTCCCCTCGTGGCCGCCGGCCTCGGGCGCGTGGTCGAGGACCATCGCGACGGAGAACTTGGCGTAGCGACCGTCGGAGAGGTTCACGAGGAACTCCTTCGGCAGCACGTAGACGACGCCGTCGACCTTCGGCTTCGCCCCCGCCGGGGCGGGCGGCGCGAGCACGAACTTGTACGCGCCGAGGGCGCCGACGACGGCGATCACGACGATCACGATGAGCTTGTTCTTCGGCACGGTTCTGGCGAGGGGTCGGGGACGGAGGTCAGGGGGTGGGGTGCAGGCGGGTGAGGGCGATCTCGACGCGCCGGTTCGCCCGGCGGCCGGCGTCGGTCGCGTTGCTCGCGCGCGGCTGCTCGGCGGCGTGGCCGGTCGCCGAGAACCGCGACGGATCCAGCGCGGAGCCGGCGAGCCGGCGCACGACGCTCGTCGCGCGCGCCGCCGAGAGCTCCCAGTTGTCGGGGAAGCGCCCCGTCGAGATCGGCATCGAGTCGGTGTGCCCGTCGACGGCGATCGGGTGCCTGCGGTCGACCTGCAGGACGCCCTTGAGCTGGTCCAGCAGCAGGCCGCCGTCGGGCGACAGCGCGGCGGATCCGGACGCGAAGAGCACGTCGTCGGTGAGGACGCGGATCACGAGCCCCTTGCGCTCGACGGCGGTCTGCACGTTCTGCTCGAGGCCCTTGGCGGCGATCACGTCGTCGAGCCGGCGCTTGAGGGCCGTGAGCTCCTGTTCCTCGACGCGGGCCGCCGCGGCGGCGCGGCGGGACGGCGCGAGCTGCTGCGCCTCGGCGACCTTCGGCGTCAGCGGCGCGATCGCGGACACCGCCGCGACCGGGGCCTGCGCCTTGTCGGCCGTGGACTCGTCGCGGATCGACCCTCCGCCCTTCAGCACCTTGCCGGCGAACGCCTCCTGGAGGGACTTCGTGATGTCGGCGGCCTTGCGCTGGTCGACGACCGACGCGGCGTACATGACGATGAAGAGCGCGAGCAGCAGCGTCAGGAGGTCCGCCCAGGTCAGCAGCCAGCGCTCGTGGTTGGCGGCGCCGTGGCCTCCCCCGCCGCGCCGGCTCCGGCGTCCGGAGCCGCTCATGCGGCCTTGCGCCGGCGCGCCTCGTCGATCGACGCGGCCCCATCGGAGCCGCCGTCGTCGGCCAGGGCCGAGCGCTGGGCCGGGGGCACGAAAGTCTGCAGGCGCTCCGAGACGATCCGCGGGTTCTCGCCCGCCTGGATCGCCAGGACGCCCTCCATCGTCATCTCCCGCAGGCCCTGCTCCTCGAGGGAGAGCGCCTGCAGGCGGTTCCCGATCGGGAGCATCACGATGTTCGCGAGTCCGACGCCGAGCAGGGTCGCGACGAAGGCGCCGGCGATCGCGGGGCCGAGCATCGCGGGCTGGTCGAGGAAGCCGAGCGCGTGCATGAGGCCGAGGACGGCGCCGAGGATGCCGATCGTCGGCGCGAAGCCGCCGGCCTTCTCGAACGCGCCGGAGCCGACGGCGTGGCGGGCGGCCATCGCGTCGATCTCGCCCTCCATCACGTCGCGGACGGCGCCGGCCTCGGTGCCGTCGACGACGAGCTGCAGGCCACGGCGGCAGAAGGCGTCGTCGACCTGGCCGACGGAGGACTCGAGCGAGAGCAGCCCGTCGCGGCGGGCCTGCTCGGCGAAGCCGACGAGCTCCTGCGCGCGGCCGGCCAGGTCGGGCCCGGCGGACGACGTCGCACGGATCAGCAGCTTCGGCATCGCGAGGAACGTCTCCATGCCGACGGCCGCGAGCGTGACGCCCGCGGTGCCGCCCAGCACGATCGACAGCGCCGGGATGTTCATGAGGATGCCCAGGGACGTCCCCTCGATCATCGCCCCGCCGAGGATGGCGAGGATGGCGACGCCGATTCCGATTCCGCTTGCGGCCTTCATCGGACCGGGTCATCGGCCGGGTCGGGGCGAACCTGAGGGCCGCCGGACGTCCGTTCCGAAACGGCCGGATGTTCGTCCGGAGGGGATCAGGGGGCGGTGCGGGCCGCGCCGCTCATCGGGCGGCCGGAGCGGCGGCCACGGCCGGCGCGAGGACCTCCTCGCACCACTGCTGGAACGTCGTCGGGCCGTTCGTCTCCCGCGTCGGGGGCACGCCGGCGTCGAGGCCGCCGTCCTTGGCCCGCAACATGTCGACCATCCCGGCGACGAACGCGTCGCCCGCCCCGAAGCCGGACATCCGGTCGCCAGCGCGCGGTAGGCGACGCCGGAGCCCGATCAGGTCGTCGACCGCGAGCGACGCCGTGACGAGCCCCGCCTGCCCCGCGACCGCGGTGCCGCGCCCCAGCGCCGACAGGCCGACGACGACGACGGCGCGCTCCCGAGCGTCATCCGTCGGTGGCGGAGCACCGGCACTTCGGGCGTGCCGCGGAGGAGCTCTACATCGCGCAGCCCGTCCTCAGCCGGCAGATCCGCGCGCCGGAGAAGGAGCTCGGCTGCACGCCCCTGGAGCGGACGACCCGGAGCGTGCGGCTGACGCCCCCCGGCGAGCAGCTCCACGAGGAGACCCGCGCACGGTCCCGATCGCCTCCGAGCCGAACGTCGCGTGCGTCGCCGCCGGGGACGAACCGGCCGGCGGCGACCAGGGCGTCCCTACCGCGCCATCAGCGCGTCCATGCCGACCGCCGCGGCCAGCGCCAGCCGGCGGTCCAGCGCGCGCTCGGTGTCGGCCGTGAAGTCGAGGTCGTAGACGTCGCGGAAGCGCCACCGGCGGCGGCGGTTCTCGCCGATGACCGTGCCGTCCTCGGTGCTGAACTCGAAGTCGAAGGCGATCGGCAGCCAGTCGGCGAAGCCGCCGATGTAGGGCACGAAGCCGATCAGGCGCCGGAACAGCGCCTTGGGCAGGCTCTTCTCGCGGGCCGTCACGGCGACGCCCGTCGCGGTGCTCACGAGCGTGAACGTCGAGCGCAGCAGCGACGCGCCGAAGACCTTCTGGATCGTGCCGACGACGTCGCCGCTGGGCGCGGTGATGTCGTAGGTCGCCCGCGGGTCGAAGCGCTGGCGGGCCTTGATCCGCAGCAGCTCCGAGCCCTTGGAGTCGTCCTGGAAGAACCCGATGTCCTCCTTGAACTTGAACCGCTTCTGCTCGACGAAGCAGAAGGGCTCGCCGTCGGACTCGCCGTCGGCGCCCGCCCCGGGGATCGAGAACTCGTACTGGTTCACGATCAGCCGGATGCGCTGGTGGAGCACGAAGCGATCGTGCTCGTTGGGATCGACCATCGGGCGATCCTGTCACGGGGCGCGGCGGCGCGTGACGCCGTACTCGGCCGGTGGCGCAGCGACGCGCACGGGTCGCCGCAGGGCGACGACGTCCCCGGGAGACGGCCCCGGAACGACCAAGAGCGTGGCCGCGAATCCCCCGATCGACGGCCACGCTCTTGAGCGAATCAGGCACCTTGCGGTGCGCTCAAGCGGTCCCCGAAGGGACGCTTGATCCCTGAGACGCACGGGCCGACGAAACCCGACGAAAGTTGTTGAAGAAACTTCTTTTGGGCGTCCGGCCGCTCGCCCGGGGCCGCCCCCGGGGCCGGGGAGGACCACGGTGAACCGGCGCCGGGCCGGCGAGGACGTGCTGTGATTCCCCCGGCGTGTCCGTGGTCCCACTCCGCGCGGGCGTCCGCCCGCGCACCGTCCCGGAGGCCTCCTGATGTCCCAACTCCCGCACCCCGGTCGTCGCCTGGCGTCACGGGTCCTCGCCGCCGGCGTCGTCGTCGTGGCCCTGGCCGCCGGCGTGGTCTCGTTCGTGCTGGACCACACGGCCCGCGACATCGCGAAGGACCTGACCCCGATCGACCAGGCGACCCGGCGGCAGCTCGACCGGCCCGCTCCCGGCGCCGCGCAGACGATCCTGCTCGCCGGCCTCGACCACCGGTACGCCGACGGGCCCAAGGCCGGCAGCCGCTCCGACACGATGATGCTCGTGCGCCTGGACCCGAAGGCGAAGGCCACCGCGATCCTCTCGCTGCCGCGCGACCTGCGGGTGACGTCGCTGGGTCCCCACGGGCAGCAGAAGCTCAACTCGGCGTGGTTCACCGGCGGGTCGGAGCGGCTCACCCACACGATCAAGACGGCGGTGCTGGGCACGCCGCAGGACCCCTTCCGGATCAACGGCATCGTCTCGGTGAAGTTCGACGCGTTCGCGAAGGTCATCAACCACCTCGGTTGCCTCTACGCCGAGGTCGACCGCCACTACTTCATCCCGCCCAACAGCGGGCACGCCGAGATCGACCAGCCCGCCGGCTACCAGCTGCTGTGCGGCCAGTCCGCCCTCTCCTACGTGCGCTTCCGGGTCCAGGACAGCGACTTCGTCCGCGAGGCGCGCCAGGCCAACTACCTGACGGAGGTCCGCTCGCAGGTCCGTCCCGAGGACGTCCTGTCGGGCACGCTGCTGAAGGACGTCGGCGACTACGTCCGGACGAACATCACGTCCGCGCGCCAGCTGCTGGCGATCGCGAAGCTCCTCGTCTACGTGGCGGGGAAGCCGACCGCGCGGATCACCCTCGGCGGGCTGTCGGACGCGGACGACGGGACCAACGACGTCCTGACGACCCCGGCCGCCCTGGCGGAGGCCCGCCGGCGCTTCTTCCACCCGCGTGTGGCGCCGGCCGCGACGAAGGGCTCGGCGTCCGCGTCGGGCGCGAGTGGAGCTTCGGGCGCGAAGGACGGCTCCGGGCAGGGCGTCGGCACGAAGCGCTCCACCGGAACGCCGAAGGCCGGGACGCCGAAGTCCGCCGGCCGGTCCTCGCGCCGCAGGGCGAAGGCCTCGACCGCCCTGCCCGCGACGATGACGACCGACGCCGCCGGCGCCGACGCGGTCCCCGGGCAGGTCGCCCCCGGGCTCGCGGACGCCGGCGTCGGCACGGTCGACGTCCTCGCCCCCACGTCGCGCTACGGGCGCGGCGCCTACGAGCCCGAGATGACGCGCGGCTACGCGATCCTCGGCAAGGACCGCCAGCCGCGCTGGCCGAGCTACCGGATCGTGGCCTCGACGGGCGACACCGGCCAGTACTACGGCGTCGAGGGGACGACCTGGCGCGACCCGCCGATCCTCCAGCTGGCCTCCGACGAGGTGCGGCTCGGCGGCCGCGACTGGAAGGTGCAGTACGACGGGCGCGAGATCCGGCGGCTGATCTGGCCGGGGCCGAACGGCACGTACTGGGTCACCAACACGCTGACCAACGAGCTGTCGCTGAAGGAGATGTACGCGGTGGCGCGCAGCATGCGACCGGTCGGGCGGCGATGACGGGCCGGCCCCCGGAGGCCGCCCGGGAGGCCCGTCCGCGGCGCGCGCGGACCCCTCCCGGTGCCCGGCCGGCAAATCCGCTGTCACAGAATCGGCGCTCGTACGAACTACCAAGTGTGGTCCCGTCCCCCGAAGCACCCGACGGTCCCCCGTCGTCGGGCCCCCAGGTCCCCCCGGCGGCGAGCATCTCGGCGCTCTACGCCCACCACGTCGACGCGGTGTCGCGGTCTCCCGCCCACCGCGGGTCCCTTCGGGGCGACGCGGTGGCGCTGACGCCCGAGATGTTCGCCGCCGTGCTCGTCCGCAGGCGCCGCTCGCGCGGCTGACCGCGCCCGGCGCCAGGACGGCCACGGGCCGGTCCGGGCGCCGGGCGCGGGCGGATCGACGTCCGCGCGTCACAGATCCGGGGCTCGCGGAACTGAGTCCTGCAGATGGCCCGAGACCTCGACATCGATGCGCTGTACGCCCGGCACCGGCGCGAGCTCCTGCGGTGGTTCGCGCGGCGCACCGCCGACGCGGAGAGCGCGCTGGACCTGCTCGCCGAGACGTTCGCCCAGGCGATCGCCGCCCGCCGCGGCTGCCGCGCCCGCACCGACGAGGCGCGCGCCGCGTGGCTGTGGGGCATCGCCCACCGGCAGCTCGCCCGCTACCTGCGGCGCGGCTACGCCGAGCAGCGCGCGATCCGTCGCCTCGGGCTGGAGCGCCCACCGGTCGACGAACCCGTCTTGGCCGCGATCGAGCGCGAGGCCGGCCTCGACGACCTGCGCTCCCGGCTCGCCGATGCCCTGGAGACCCTGGGGCCGAACGTCCGGCAGGCCGTCGAGCTGCGCGTCGTCGACGAGCTGCCCTACCCCGACGTGGCGCGGCACCTGCGGATCTCCGAGCCCGCCGCCCGCGCCCGCGTGTCCCGCGGCCTGAACGCGCTGGGCCGCGTCCTCGACCCGGCCGTCGCCGGGGAGGTCGCGCCGTCGTGATCCCCGACCCCGACCCCACCACCGCCCCCGACGCAGGAGCACCCCGGATGACGACCGACTACGACCCCCTGGAGACCCACCTCGACGCGCTCGGGGACGCGCTGCGGGTCGCCGCGGCCGCCCCGGCGCCGCGCCGCCGGACGCGGCCGCTGATCGCCACCGCCGCGGCGGTCGGCGTGGCCGCGATCGGCGCCGTGGTCGTCGTAGCCGCCTCCCCCCGCGACGGACCGGTCGACGTGCTCGGGCGGGCGGAGGCCGCGCTCTCGCCGACCGGCGAGCTGCTGCACTACGTCGTGCGGACGCGCGGTGTCGAGCCGACCGGCGGGCTGTCGCCGCGGGTCCTGGGCACGGGCGGGCGCTGTCCGCCCCCGCCGCCGACCGAGGTCTGGCAGGCGAGATCGCCGTCGCGGTGGCGTGCCGTCATCCCGGCGTCAGCGAACACTGGCCGCTGCCAAGGCACGATGATCGACCGCCACGGCCACGTGCTGCGCGGGACGTGGGAGACCTCGTGGGCGGGCGGCACCTCCACGAGCTACTGGCCGGCCGTCGACAGGATGAAGGTCATCGGCGGCTACGACTCGAACAGCTCACAGGGAAACGTCCCGCTCGGTGACCCGCATCTCGGCGGCGACGACCCGGTGGAGGTCGTCCGCCGGATGCTGCGGCAGGGGAAGCTCCGCGACGACGGGGAGACCACGCTCGACGGCCGGAAGGTGCACACGCTCTCCGGCACGAAGACCGAGACCGCCCACCGGATCACGACCCGTGAGACCGTGCTCTACGCCGTGGACGCGACGACGTTCGCCCCGGTCCGCGCCATCTCGACGGTCGCGACGACCTACCCCCGCAACCAGCGCGGGATCCGCAACGACCCCCGTCTGCGCGCCGAGCTCGAGAAGGGACGCGCGACGCAGCTCGACTTCGTGACGTTCGAGCGCCGCCCGCTCGACGCCGCGGGCCGCCGGCTGCTGACGATCGTCCCGCGCCGCCCGCCGGTGGTGGTGGAGCGGACGACGCAGGCGAGGCTCCGCGCCGAGCGACGGGCCGAGGTCCGCGAGCAGCGGCGGCGCCGGGCCGCGCAGGCCGCCGCCCGCGACGGGAACTAGCGCGGGCGGGGGCCGGCGGGCCGGCGAACGGCGTCCGCCCATCGTCCGGGGGCGCTCAAGCGCGCGGGCGCGGAGCCGATCAGCGGGCCGTACCGCCCTTCGGACCCGAGACTCCCATGCCCCACGCTCACCGCCGCATCAGCCTGCAGACGAAGATCCTCGGCCTCAGCGCCGTGCTCCTCGCGTTCACCGCCGTCGTCGCCGCGATCGGGATCGTCGGCGTGCACGGCGCGAGCGACGGCAGCGGCACGGGCGAGGCGACGACGCTGCTGATCGTCGCGCTCGTCGTCACCGTCGTGGTCGGCCTCGGCGTCTCCTACGCGGTCGCGCGCAGCATCCGCCGCACCGTCGGCGAGATCCTGAACCGCACCCGGATGCTCTCGTCGATCTGCCTGACCGGGCTGGACGAGGGCCTGAGCAAGCTCAAGGACGGCGACCTCACCCACGAGATCCTGCCGCAGACGCCGCTGATCGACTCGTGGCCGAACGACGAGCTGGGCGACATCGCCCAGGCCGTCAACGACATCCGCCAGAAGGCCGTCGCGGCGATCGGCTCCTACAACGGCTCCCGCGACTCGCTGACCGCGATGATCGGCCAGGTCTCCCACAGCGCCGGCGTGCTGTCCGCGTCGTCGCAGCAGATGGCGTCGACGTCCGAGGAGGCCGGCCGCGCCGTCGGCGAGATCGCCCACGCGGTCTCCGACGTCGCCCAGGGCGCCGAGCGCCAGGCCCGCACCGCCGAGTCCACGCGCGCCGTCGCGGACGAGATGTCCGAGGCCACCACGCACGGCGCCGAGGCCGTCCAGCAGACCGCGTCCGCGGCCGAGGCCGCCCGCACCGCGGCGCTCGAGGGCGCCGACGCCGCCGAGCGCACCGCGCACGCGATGGACGAGATGGGCGAGGTCACCGGCGGCGTCGTCCTGGCGATGCGGGAGCTCGCCGAGAAGTCCGAGCGCATCGGCGGGATCGTCGACACGATCACCGGGATCGCCGGGCAGACGAACCTCCTGGCGCTCAACGCGGCGATCGAGGCGGCCCGCGCCGGCGAGCAGGGTCGCGGCTTCGCGGTCGTCGCCGAGCAGGTCCGCAAGCTCGCCGAGGAGTCCCAGGCGGCCGCCGCGTCGATCGCCGGCCTCGTCGGCGAGATCCAGTCGAGCACGGGCCAGGCGACCGCCGCGATGGACTCCGGCACCGAGTCGATCGAGGTCTGCCGCGGCGCCGCGGAGGTCACCGAGGAGGCGTTCGGACGGATCACCGGCTCGGTCTCCGACGTCCACGGCCGCGTCGAGCAGATCGCCGTCGTGATGGACCAGATCTCCGCGTCGTCGGAGCGGGTCCGCAGCGACATCGCCGAGGTCGCCGCGGTCGCCGAGCAGTCCTCCGCGTCGTCCGAGCAGGTCTCGGCGTCGACGCAGGAGACCAGCGCGTCGACCCAGCAGGTCGCCGCCTCCGCGCAGGAGCTGGCCCGCACCGCCGAGGAGCTCGAGGAGCTCTGCGGCCGCTTCGTCCTCGTCGGCGCCCGCTGAGCCCGGTGAGCACCGTGACCACCCCGACCACGGACGTCGCGGCCGCCGCGCCGGCGAGCACGCAGCTCGTCGTCCTGCGGCTCGGCCGCGAGGAGTACGCGCTGCCGATCGACCACGTCCAGGAGATCATCTTCTGGACCCCGCCCCGGCCGGTCTCCTCCGACCTGCCGTGGGTCTCCGGCGTGATCGCCCTGCGCGGCAAGATCCTCCCGGTCTTCGACTTGGCGCTGCGCCTGGAGGTCCCCCGCGAGGTCGGCCGCGACGCGCGGATCGTCGTCGTCGAGACCGGCGCCGAGCAGATCGGCGTCACGGTCGACGACGCCACCGAGGTCCTGACCGTCGAGGCGTCCGACCTCGAGGCGATGCCGCAGGGCACGGGCCACGACCTGCTGCGCGCGATCACGAAGGTCGGCGACCGCTTGATCGCGGTGCTCGACCTCTCGACGCTGTCGGCGGCGGCCGGGCCCGAGCCGCGGGCGGCCGCCCCGGCGACGACCGCTCCACGCGCCTCCGCCGCGCCCGCCGCCGCGACGGGGGCACCGGCCGGCGCGCCCGCCCTCGCGGCCGTCGGCCGATGACGCACCGGGTCCCCGAGCCCCGGCGGCACGCGGTCCGTCCGTCGGCGACGCGCGCCGGGACGGACGCCGCCGTCCGCCCGCGGATCGTCGTCGCCGACGACTCCTCGCTGATGCGGCGGATCCTCGTGCGCACCCTGACCGACGACGGGTTCGACGTCGTCGGCGAGGCGCAGGACGGCGACGAGGCGCTGGCGCTCTGCATCCGCCACCGCCCCGACGCGATGACGCTCGACCTGCACATGCCGGGCACCGACGGCATGGCCGTCCTCCGCGCCCTCGGCGCGGGCGGGCCGCCCGCCGTGCCCACCGTCGTCGTCTCCGCCTTCTCCCCCGCCCAGGGCGCGCGCGCCGTAGACGCGCTCGCCGGGGGCGCCTTCGACCTGGCCGCCAAGCCCGGTGTCGGCGAATCGGTCGCCGACTTCTCGGCCGGTCTCGGCGAGAAGCTGCGTGCCGCCGCTGCCAGCGGGTCCGCGCGGCGGGCGCCCGTGACGCCGCGGAACGTCCCCCGCCACACCCCCGGCCCCGCGAGTGGCCGGCGCCTCGTCCTCATCGCGTGCTCCACCGGCGGCCCGCGCGCGCTCGCCGAGCTGCTGCCGGCCCTGCCCTCGCCGCTCGGCGCCGGCGTCCTCGTCGTCCAGCACATGCCGGCGGGCTTCACCGGGTCGCTCGCCGCCCGGCTCGACGGCACCTCGGCGCTGCACGTCCAGGAGGCCGGCCCGACAGCGGCGATCGCTCCCGGCGACGCGCTGATCGCCCCCGGCGGACACCACCTCCGACTGACCGACGCCCGTGCGACCACGCTGACAAACGAGCCCGCGATCGGCGGTCTGCGTCCCCGCGCCGACCTGACGATCGCCGACGCCGCGCGGCTCTGGGGCCCGCGGCTCCTGCTCGTCGTCCTCACCGGCATGGGCCGCGACGGCCTCGACGGCGCGCGCGAGGTCCGCCGCCGCGGCGGCCGGATCCTCGTCGAGTCCGAGGACACCTGCACCGTCTACGGCATGCCGCGCGCGGTCGCCGAGGCGGGGCTCGCCGACCAGATCGTCCCGCTGCCGGACATGGCGGCGGCCATCCTCGAGGAGCTCGCCGCATGAGCACGCCCACCCGTCCCACGCCCCGCCTCCCGCGTCGCGCGGCGTCGCCCGCGCCGGCGGCCACCACGCCCGGTCGCACGGACGACTACCTCCGCTTCACGGCGGGCTTCCGCCGGCTGACCCGGATCGACCTCGACCAGTACAAGCGCGCCCAGATGGAGCGCCGGATCCGCAGCTTCGCCGAGCGGCGCGGCGAGCCGGACCTCGGGCGCTACCTGCGCCGGCTGCAGGACGATCACGTGGAGCTCGAGGCGTTCCTGGACCGGATCACCATCAACGTGTCGCAGCTCTGGCGCAACCCAGAGCAGTGGGAGGTCCTGCGCGACCGCCTGATCCCGGAGCTCGCCGGCACCGGGTCCGTGCGCGCCTGGAGCGCGGGCTGCTCGTACGGGGCCGAGGCCTACACGCTGGCCGCGCTGCTGCGCCGCCAGGCCGAGCGCGGCAGGACCTTCCGCGCCGAGGTCCGCGGGACCGACATCGACGAGCGGATGGTGGAGCGGGCCCGCGAGGGGCGCTTCACCGCCGCCGACGCGCGCGACGCGCCGCTCGCCGAGCTGCGCGCGCACTTCGACGCGGAGCCCGGCGGCGGCTGGCGGGCCTCCCCCGCGCTGCGGAAGCTGACGACCTTCGTCACCGGCGACCTGCTGCGCACGAGCGCCCCGCGCGGCGGCTTCGACCTCGTCCTCTGCCGCAACACCGTCATCTACTTCAACGAGGACGTGCGCGACGCGCTGCACGCCCGGCTCGCCGCCGGGATCCGCCCCGGCGGCTATCTCGTGATCGGCGCCACCGAGCGCGTCGCCGACGCCGCGTCGCTGGGCCTGCAGCCCGTCCAGCCGTTCATCTACCGCAAGACCGAGGCGTAGCCGTGGACCTCTCCGAGTACCTCCCGCTGTTCCTCGCCGAGGCGTCCGAGCACCTGCAGGAGCTGAACCTCGCGCTGGTGAAGATCGAGGAGGACCCCGAGGACGAGCAGGTGCTCGACGGGATCTTCCGCATCGCGCACTCGTTCAAGGGCTCCAGCGCGACGATGGGCTTCGACGGGATCGCCGCGCTCACGCACCGGATGGAGGACGTCCTCGAGCTCCTGCGTCGCCGCCGCGGGGGGCTCGGGCACGACGCGATCGACGCGCTGCTGGCCTGCCTGGACGCGCTCTCGGCCGCCGTCGAGGGCATCGAGCGCGACGGGGTCGAGGACCTGGACCCCACCGAGGTCATCGAGCGGCTCGACGCGCTCGTCCGCGACCGTCCCGAGGAGGCTCCCGCGCCCGCCGCCGAGCCGGAGGCGATGACCCCCGACGTCCTCGCCGCCCTGGCCGCGGGGCAGCGCGTCGTGGTCGTCGAGGCGGTCCTGCGCGACGACGCGGTGATGCGCGCCGTCCGCGCGTTCCAGGTGCTGGACGCGCTCGGCGACCACGGCCCGATCCTCGGGTCCCAACCGTCGGTCGACGACGTCGACGCGTTCGACGGCCGCGTCATCGAGGCGTGGGTCGCCACCGACCACGAGGACGACGCCGTGATCGCGGCGGCCGAGAACGTCTCCGACGTCCAGCACGTCCACCTGCGCCCCGCCGACGCCGCGCCGTTCGACCCCGTCGAGCTGCAGGCCGCGCTGGCCGAGGCCGCGGAGGCGCTCGCCGAGGCCGCCGCCGAGGAGGCGCCGGGCGGCAGCGACCGGGCCCGCGCGTTCGACCTCGAGGAGCTCCCCCACCCCCGCGTCTTCGCGCCGGGGACGGCGGCCTACGGGCCGGCGGACG
This sequence comes from Patulibacter sp. NPDC049589, assembly GCF_040675535.1. NCBI lineage: Bacteria > Bacillati > Actinomycetota > Thermoleophilia > Solirubrobacterales > Patulibacteraceae > Patulibacter > Patulibacter sp. NPDC049589. The sequence goes on from NZ_JBFAPC010000090.1 coordinate 15,011, forward strand.
GCGGCGCCGTCGGCCCGGGGTCGGGCGGAGCGCCCGACGCCGGTGCAGGCGCGGCCGCGCCGATCGCCGGACCCGGCGCACCCGGCGGCGCGGCCGCGCCGATCGCCGGCCCCAGCTCCCCGGGCGGCGCGGCCCCCTCCTCCGCGGGCACGCCCACGCACCGCCCCGCCGCGCCGGCCGCGACCGCGCCCGGCGAGCACCCACCGGCGGCGCCCGCCGCCCCGCGCGAGCCTGCCGCCAAGCCCACCGGGACCGCCGGGCGCGCCGCCGCGACCGTCCGCGTCGACGCCGAGCGGCTCGACCTCCTGATGCACACGATGGGCGAGCTCGTCGTGCACCGCACGCAGCTCGAGGTCCTCGTGGCGGGTGCGGATGCGCCCGGGATCGCCCAGGCGATGCAGGCCGTCACGCGGTCCTCGCAGGCCCTGCAGGCGATGGTCATGCAGGTCCGGATGATCGCCGTGGAGGCCGTCTTCCTGCGCTTCCCGCGGATGGTCCGCGACCTCTCCTCGCGCCTGGAGAAGCGGGTGGAGCTGCGGCTCGTGGGCCAGGAGACCGAGCTGGACCGCACCGTCGTCGACGCGCTCGGCGACCCGATCGCGCACCTCGTCCGCAACGCCCTGGACCACGGCCTGGAGGACGCCGCCACGCGCGAGGCCGCCGGCAAGCCCGCGACCGGGACGATCACGATCGCCGCGCGGCACTCGGGCTCCAACGTCGTCATCTCGGTCTCCGACGACGGCGCCGGCGTCGACCCTGCGCGGGTCGCCGCCCGGGCCGTCGAGCGCGGCGTGATCACCGCCGAGGAGGCCGCGACGCTCGAGTCCGCGGCCGCCGTCGAGCTGCTCTTCCACCCGGGCTTCTCGACCGCGGAGACCACGAGCGACATCTCCGGCCGCGGCATCGGCATGGACGCGGTGCGCACGACGATCCGCGGGCTGGGCGGCGAGGTCACGATGACCTCGGAGCTCGGCGCGGGCACCGCCACCGAGATCCGGATGCCGCTGACGCTCGCGATCATGCCGGCGCTCGTCGTCGGCACCGACGGCGACCCCGACGGCTCGCGCTACGCGATCCCGCTGGACCGGATCGAGCGGATCGTCGGCCTCGACGACTGCCCCGTCCGGACGATGGCCGGCGCCGAGGTCCTGCTCGTCCCCGACGGCACGCTGCCCCTGCTGCACGCCGCCGCGACGTTCGGCGAGCGCCCGCCGTCGCGGTCCGCGGACCCCGCCGCGCCGTCGCCCTCCTCCCACGCGGTGATCGTCCGCGCCGGCGACCACCGCGTCGCGCTCGGCGTCGTGCGCCTCGTCGGCCAGCGCGAGCTCGTCACCCGCCCCCTCCCGCCGGACCTCGCCACCCGCGCCGCCGTGTCCGGCGCCGCGGTCCTCTCCGAGGGCGGGATCGCCCTGATCGTCGACTGCGACGCGCTCGCCGCGGCCGCCGGCCCCGGGGCGGGCGGGCACCTCCCCAACCAGATCGGACACCCCGGATGAGCACCTACAGCGCCCTCCAGCTCGACGCCCTGCGCGAGATCGCCAACATCGGCTCCGGCACCGCCGGGACCGCCCTGGCCGGGATGCTCGGCAAGACGGTCGACCTCTCCGTCCCCCACGTCGAGGCGGTGCCGCTGGCCGACGCCGTCGACGCCGCCGGGGACCCGGCGCGCCCGACGACCGCGGCGCTGCTGCCGATCACGGGCGACATGGACGGCGTCGTCCTGCTGCTCTTCCGCACCGACGCCGCCGACACGCTCTGCCGACTGCTCGGCGTCGAGCCGGGCAGCGAGGTCGGCGACTCGGCGCTGGCGGAGATCGGCAACGTCCTCGGCACCAGCTACCTCGGCGCGATCGCCGCGATGACCGGCCTGGCGCTGGAGCCGAAGCCGCCGGAGGTCGTCACCGACGTCCTCGGCGCGATCGTCTCGTCGGTGCTGACGCACGTGGCCGGCGGCGACGACGTGGCGCTGGTCCTCGACACCCGCCTGCGGGTCGAGGACGAGGCGTGCGGGCTGTCGTTCCTGCTCGTGCCCGAGGGCGACGGCGTGCAGGAGCTGCTGGCGCGCCTGGGCCTGCCGGCGTGAGCGGCGCGGACCTCATGGTGCGGATGGGCGAGCTGGCGGTGTCCTCCGGTCCCGACGACGTGCTGACGTCGATCGGCCTGGGGTCGTGCATCGGGCTCGCGCTGGTCGACGTCGACCGGCAGGTCGCGGGGCTCGCCCACGTGATGCTGCCCTGTCGCCCCGACCGGACGGCCGACCCCGCCGCGGGGAAGTTCGCCGACACCGCCGTGCCCGCCCTGCTGGACGCCGTGCTCGCGGCCGGCGCCCGCCGCCCGCGCCTGGCGACCTACGTGGTCGGCGGCGCGCAGATGTTCTCCTTCGGCGGCCGCGGCATGGACGTCGGCAACCGCAACGACCAGGCCGTCCGTGAGGCCCTCGCCGCGCTGCACCTGCGGGTGCGGGCCGCCGCCACCGGCGGCACGAACGGCCGGACGATCCGCGTCCACGCCGCCGACGGCCGCGTGACCGTCAAGGAGTCCGGCGGCGTCGAGACGCCGATCTCGCCGGCCGCCCGGGCGCCGCTCCCCCTTCCCCCGTCCCCGCCCCGCACGCCCTTGCGGGTGCCCGGGGCCGCGACGCAGTCCGACGCGGTCCCGGCCCGAGAAGCCTCGGGCGGGGCCCGCACGCCCTTGCGGGTGCCCGGGGCCGCGACGCAGTCCGACGCGGTCCCGGCCCGAGAAGCCTCGGGCGGGGCCCGCACGATTTCAACTCTCCGAGGAGTGTGAACCCATGGCCCGAGTGCTCGTGGTCGATGACGCGCTGTTCATGCGCAAGATGGTGTCCGACGCCCTGACCAAGGGCGGGCACGAGGTGATCGGCGAGGCCGCCGACGGCGCCCAGGCGGTCGAGCAGTTCCGGGCGCTGTCGCCCGACGTCTGCACGCTCGACATCACGATGCCCGAGAAGGACGGGCTGGAGGCGCTGCGCGACATCCTCGTGCTCGACCCCGGCGCCCGCGTGGTCATGTGCTCCGCGCTGGGCCAGGACGCCAAGGTCATCGAGTCGATCAAGGCCGGCGCCCGCGACTTCGTCGTCAAGCCGTTCCAGCCCGGCCGCGTGCTGGAGGCCGTCGACAAGGCGCTGGCCTGAGGAGCGCTCCGTCCCGGCGGTCCGGGGGTCGGCCGCGACGGCGATCCCCGGGCCTCGACGGCGACCAGCGCCGGACCGAAGCCCGGGCCGGGCGCGCGCACGCGGGCGCGACGGGCCGCAGCGCGGGCGTTCGGCGCCCCGGGGACAACCCGGCGGGGAGCGAGAGTGCGCTGCTCCTCCTCTGGGAAGGACGAACGCACTGTCGAATGCGCAGCCACCCCAGCGGCCCCGCCGTCCCCCGCCCGGGGCGCGACGCCTACGCGGAGTCCGTCCTCACGCGCCACTCCTCGACCTGGTCCTTGAGGGCCTGCAGCCGCCAGTACGCGGACCCCGCGTACTCGAGCTTCCACTCCCACGACTGCCCCTTCGCCAGCTCGGCGTGGATGTGGATGAGATTCCGGGCGGCGTAGAACCCCTTCAGCTCGTCGGCCAGGTCCTGCTCGATGATCCCCAGGGCCACCGCGGCGTCCGCCTTGTGCTCGAACCGCACCCTCGTGTCGGCCTGCGGGACGATCTTCCGCGACGCCGGGAAGGCGACCACCGGTGGCTCCTGGGCGTGGCCGTGCTCGGCGAGCGCGTCGCGGATCCCCTGCGGCGCCGGGTACTCGAGGAAGCGGGGCTGCACGAGGAGCCTGCGCACCACCTCGGTGGCTCCCAGTTCGCTGAACAGGAGATGGTGCAGGCACGCCTCGTAGATCGACGCGTACTGCTGGACCTGGAGCTGGACCTGCGCCCGGATCGCCCACTGGTCGGCGAGGCGGAGGCCCTCGAAGATCTTGTACAGGTAGCGCGCCGTGAAGAACTCCTGCCCCACCCGGCGTTCGAGCTCCGGATCCCGCAGGAACGCGAAGAAGGCCTCGTGCCATGCGGCGTCGCCTCCGAGGTCGTTGCGTGCGTAGCCGTCGAGGGCCGAGGCCAGAGGGGTATCGAGGGGCATCAGACGGTCGTCTTCCTGGGGACGTGCGAACGGGACCGGCGGCCCGGGGAACGCGGGCGGCCGAGACGCACGCTACGGCACCGACCGGGCGCGAACGGCGATCGGTCGCAGCGACCCGCCGGCGCCCCGCCCCGTCCGCACCCGCCCGTCAGGCGATCGGCCGCGGCCCGCGCGGCGCCGTCCGCAGCATCCGGACGGTCGCCCGGCCGACGCCGACGTCGCGGCCCAGCGCCCGCCAGACGCGCAGGTGCGGGTGGCGCTCCGGCGGGGCGTCGGCGGCGGCGAAGCGCGCGCGCTCGGTGTCCGCGGCGAGCGCTGCGACCGTCGGGCCGATCCGCTCGAGCTCCGGCCGCAGCGCGCTGAGCGTCGTGGCCGGCCCGACCGGGCCGGGGACGAGCCGGGCGAGCAGCTCGCCGACCGGCACCGCGGTCCCGGTCGCCACGCGGCGCCGGCGACGCAGGACGAAGCCGGTGCCGCCGAGCAGCAGCGCCGCCGGGACGACCAGCAGGATCGTGCCCGAGCCGCCCGAGGTGCCGCCGGTGGCGGCCTCCGGTGCCAGGACGTCGAGCGTCGGGTCGACGACGGCCTCCGCGGACGCGGGCGTCGGGTTGAACGGCACCCACCCGAAGCCCGGGAAGTAGACCTCGATCCAGGCGTGGGCGTCCTCGTCGCGGACCTCGTAGGCGCCGTCGTCGCCCGGCACGCCGGTGGCGAACCCGGCCACGACGCGGGTGGGCACCCCGGCCATCCGCAGCAGCAGCGCCGCGGCACCCGCGAACTGCTGGCAGTAGCCCGCGTGCGTCTTGAAGAGGAAGTCGAACAGCGGCTGCGCACCGGGCTCCGGGACGTCCGTGGTGTAGCGGAAGCGGTCGCCGCCGAGCAGGTAGTGCTGCACGCGGCGGACGATCTCCAGCTCCGACGTCGTGCCGGACGAGAGTCGCCCGGCGAGGCGCAGCGCCTTGCCCCACGGGGTCTGCGCCATCTGGGGCGAGAGGCCGTCGGCGAGCTCGGCGGCCGGGCGGCCGTCGCCGAGGTCGCGGCGGCGGTCCCCGCGGTAGCCGCCGGCGTCGCCGCGCCGCCCGATGGCGTCGCCGCCGTAGCCGCTGTAGCGGCCCCCGGCGACGAACTGGCCCGGCCAGATCTGGGTGTAGCGCTGGTAGTCCTCCAGCGGCGGCACCTCGACTGTCGCCAGCTGCGCGGCCGTCGCCCGGACGACCTCGGACTGCACGCTGTAGCGGTCGCCGGTGTTCGGCCGACGGCGCACCTGGCGGGCCTCCCCCGCGTCGGGGTAGTCGCCGCCCCCACCCTCGACGTCGACCCCGGTGATCCGGCCCGGCGACGCGACGAGCCGGTTGCGCAGGCCGCGGACCTCCACCGACGTCGTCACCGGCACCGCCGCGGGCTGCGGAAGGTCCTCGTGCGGGTCCGACTCGACGCCCCAGCCCCGCGTGTCGAAGCGCTCGAGCACTTGCATCCGCCAGAGCGCGGGCTCGTCCGCGGTGATCTCGAGCATCGCCGCGCCGGTCCGGCGGTCGTTGAGCGGCCCGTAGCTCTGCGTCGTGTCCAGGCGCGAGAACGACGGGGAGAGCCGGCGCTGGCCTGGGACCAGTTCCAGCTGCCCTTCGACCACCAGGACCCGAGCGGGGCACTGCCCGACTCGATCACCCACTCCGAGGTGCTGCACAACTTCGTCAAACCACCCATCCATGGCTGGGCGCTGCACCGGCTACGCGGGCGACTCACGCTCAGCAGGACGCACAAGACCGAGGCGTACGCGCGACTGAGCGCCTGGACCCGCTTCTGGCTCGACCACCGGCGCACGCCCGGTCACGAGCTGCCGCACTACCAGCACGGCAACGACAGCGGCTGGGACAACGCCACCACCTTCGACGGCGACCGCGTCATCGAGACCGCCGACCTCGCCGCCTTCCTCGTCCTGCAGCTGCGGGAGCTGGCGGTCCTCGCCGACGACCTCGACCGTGCGGACGATGCCCGGCACTGGCGGGAGACCGCCGACGCCCTGCGCGACGCCCTGCTGCGCGAGCTGTGGAAGGACTCCCGGTTCGTCGCCCGGGCCGCCGTCTCCGGTGCACAGCGCGCCAGCACCAGCCTGCTCGACCTCATGCCGATCGTCCTCGGCGATGACCTGCCCACCGAGATCACCGCGACACTGGCCTCCCGCATCGCCGGTCACCTCACCGAGCACGGCCTCGCCACCGAGCCCGTCGACTCACCGCACTACGCGGCCGACGGTTACTGGCGCGGACCGATCTGGGCGCCGTCGACGGTCCTGATCGAGGACGGGCTGCGCCGGGCCGGCCACACCGACCTCGCCGACACGATCAGCCGGCGCTTCCGGACATTATGCGAGAAGTCCGGCTTTGCCGAGAACTTCGACGCTGTCACCGGTGTCGGCCTGCGCGACCGGGCCTACACCTGGACCGCGAGCAGCTACCTGATCATGGCTGCCGCGGCGGCGTCACGATCGGCGTAGCCGGCGATGTCAGCCATCAGCCATCAGTCATCAGCGATCAGCCGGCGCCGACAGCGGCGAGTAACGTGGCCGGCGTGGCGGCGAGCACCTCAGGAAGCGGATCGGCATCGCGTCATCGCCGCGAGCGGACGACGCGCAGCGGACGCCGACAGCTGCCCTCAGCGGGACTTAGTTCCCGCCCGCCCTGATGCACGCCGGCCGGATCGATGCCACATCCTGATGGCGCCAGAGCTGCTGTGGCGTGAAACCCGGGGGCGGGAGGTAGCGTATCGACTGCTCAGGACGTGTCAGCGGCGCGAGGCGGCCGCTCGGCCGAGGACGGGTGGATGGTGCACAGCGGGCGTGGGGAGCTTCCCTTCGCTGCGGTCGAGGCGAAGATCCAGCGCCCGGTCCAGCGGCAGGGGCTGATTGCCCGTACCCGGCTCCTGGATGCTCTCGCCGCCACCCCGGATCGACACCCGGGCTCTGCACGAACGCGCCACCACCCTGCGGGCCGCACTCCCGACAAACACCACCATCCTGTACGCGGTGAAAGCCAACGGTCATCCCGAGGTCGTCCGGACCCTCGCCACCGTCTGCGACGGCCTGGAAGTGGCCTCCGGCGGGGAGCTGCGGCTCGCCACCGACGCGGGCGCCCGCCGCATCGCCTTCGGCGGCCCCGCCAAGACCGACTCCGAACTCGCCGCCGCCGTCACCGCCGGAGCGCTGCTCAACGTGGAAAGCGCCCACGAGCTACGCCGCCTCGCCGGCCTCGGCCTGCAAACCGACATCTGCATCCGGGTCAACCGGGCCGGCTCCGGACTCACCGGCAGCCACGCCATGACCGGCACCCCCACCCCGTTCGGCGTCGACGAGAGCCAACTGCCCGCCCTGCTCGCCGACATCCCGCCCGGCCTGCGAGTGATCGGCTTCCACCTGCACGCCGTCTCCAACAACCTCGACGGCCACGCCCACGCCGCCTTCCTCACCGACGCCATCACCTGGTCCATCGGCACCGCCCAGAAACACGGCATCCAGTTGCAGGTGATCAACGCCGGTGGTGGCCTCGGCGTCGACTACCAGTCGTCGGACTCGATCGACGTGACGCCGCTGTCCGCGGTGGTCGTCCCCGACGGCCTCGAGCTGATCGTCGAACCCGGCCGCTACCTGGCCGCCGACGCCGGCTGGTACGCCGCCGAGGTCCTCGACCTGAAAACCACCCACGGCCGTTGCTTCGCCGTCCTGCGCGGCGGCACCCACCACTTCCGGCTACCCGCCGCCTGGGGTTACAGCCACCCGTTCACCGTGGTGCCGGTCGACGACTGGGACCGGCCGTACCCGCGCCCGTCCGTCACCGACACCGAGATCGACGCGGTCGGCGAGCTGTGCACGCCCCGCGACGTGCTCACCCGCGGCCAGCGCGTGGCTCGGCTCCGGGTCGGTGACCTGCTGGTGTTCGGCCGGGCCGGCGCCTACGGCTGGGACATCTCCCACCACGACTTCCTGCGCCACGACCCACCCGAGTTCGTCATTCTCTGACCCCGAGCTGTGGCGCCAAGACCCACCCGGGTTCGTCATTCTCTGACCCCGAGCTCTCTGTTTTTGGGTTGTCGGCGAAGCCGTCCTTCTGAATTTGATCTGGTGCGGCTTGCCGCACATCCTGTAGAGCATCCTAGGATTCTTCCTGGGTCCAATGGTCCGGCATCTCGATCGGGCCTTGCACACAGGTGAACTCGGCAACCCGCAGCGAGCCGCTCTCATCGGGCGCCAGCAGGAACCCGAAGGTGACCACCGCACTCGGCTCGGCCACCACGTCCCGGGCCTGCTGATGCCGCCACTGAACCCAGCCACCCGCCCAGCTCCGCCCGGCCACCCACCGGGAACTGGTCGACCAGCGACCCTTCCGCGAGGAGGTCCGTGCCTGGCTGACGACCGCGGTCGCGGACCAGCCGAC